>NZ_SZVK01000006.1:0-131028 GCF_005280595.1 Escherichia sp. MR
CTGATAGAAACAGAAGCCACTGGAGCACCTCAAAAACACCATCATACACTAAATCAGTAAGTTGGCAGCATCACCCTAACGGTGGTGTACTGGATGTGAACGTTGATCAGTTTGATACTGAAGCATTCCGTACCGATAAACTGGAGCTGACCAGCGGCAACATCGCTGACCATAACGGTAACGTGGTTTCTGGTGTATTTGATATCAACAGCAGCGATTATGTTCTGAACGCTGACCTGGTGAACGACCGTACCTGGGATACTGCTCAGGCTAACTACGGCTATGGTATTGTTGCTATGAACTCTGATGGTCACCTGACTATCAACGGTAACGGCGACGTAGACAACGGTACTGAACTGGATAACAGCTCTGTAGACAACGTTGTTGCGGCGACCGGTAACTACAAAGTTCGTATCGACAACGCAACTGGCGCTGGCGCAATCGCTGATTACAAAGATAAAGAAATTATCTACGTAAACGACGTCAACACCAACGCTACCTTCTCTGCTGCTAACAAAGCTGACCTGGGTGCATACACCTATCAGGCTGAACAGCGCGGTAACACCGTTGTTCTGCAACAGATGGAGCTGACCGACTACGCTAACATGGCGCTGAGCATCCCGTCTGCAAACACCAATATCTGGAACCTGGAACAAGACACCGTTGGTACTCGTCTGACCAACTCTCGTCATGGCCTGGCTGATAACGGCGGCGCATGGGTAAGCTACTTCGGTGGTAACTTTAACGGCGACAACGGCACCATCAACTATGATCAGGATGTTAACGGCATCATGGTCGGTGTTGATACCAAAGTTGACGGTAACAACGCTAAGTGGATCGTCGGTGCAGCAGCAGGCTTCGCTAAAGGTGACATGAACGACCGTTCTGGTCAGGTAGATCAAGACAGCCAGTCTGCCTACATCTACTCTTCTGCTCGCTTCGCGAACAACATCTTTGTTGATGGTAGCCTGAGCTACTCTCACTTCAACAACGATCTGTCTGCAACCATGAGCAACGGTACTTACGTTGACGGTAGCACCAACTCCGACGCTTGGGGCTTCGGTTTGAAAGCCGGTTACGACTTCAAACTGGGTGATGCTGGTTACGTGACTCCTTACGGCAGCGTTTCTGGTCTGTTCCAGTCTGGTGATGACTACCAGCTGAGCAACGACATGAAAGTTGACGGTCAGTCTTACGACAGCATGCGTTATGAACTGGGTGTAGATGCAGGTTATACCTTCACCTACAGCGAAGACCAGGCTCTGACTCCGTACTTCAAACTGGCTTACGTTTACGACGACTCTAACAACGATAACGATGTGAATGGTGATTCCATCGATAACGGTACTGAAGGGTCTGCGGTACGTGTTGGTCTGGGTACTCAGTTCAGCTTCACCAAAAACTTCAGCGCCTATACCGATGCTAACTACCTCGGTGGTGGTGACGTAGATCAAGACTGGTCCGCGAACGTGGGTGTTAAATATACTTGGTAATATTCTTCACTGCGAAGAAATAGGTAATTTAATCTAAATAATGCCCGTCAAGGATTTGACGGGCATTACTGCAAAGGACGCGCAAATGTTATCTGTAGTTAAACCTCTTCAGGAATTTGGTAAGCTCGATAAATGTTTGTCCAGATACGGCACTCGCTTCGAGTTTAATAATGAAAAGCAAGTTATATTTTCAAGTGACGTTAATAGCGAAGACACATTCGTTATTTTAGAAGGTGTTATCTCTCTGCGTAGAGAAGAAAATGTACTTATCGGTATTACCCAGGCTCCTTTTATTATGGGACTGGCTGATGGTTTAATGAAAAACGATATACCATACAAATTAATATCAGAAGGAAACTGTACGGGATATCATCTGCCTGCCAGACAAACCATTTCTCTGATTGAACAACATCAACTCTGGCGTGACGCTTTTTACTGGTTAGCGTGGCAAAATCGAATTCTGGAATTACGTGACGTTCAGCTTATTGGACATAATTCTTACGAACAAATTCGCGCCACTTTATTATCAATGATTGACTGGAATGACGAATTACGCGCACGTATTGGTGTGATGAATTATATCCATCAACGTACACGCATATCACGTTCCGTCGTCGCAGAAGTTCTCGCGGCTTTGCGCAAAGGCGGCTATATCGAAATGAATAAAGGCAAACTGGTCGCTATCAACCGTTTGCCTTCAGAGTATTAATCAGGACGCGGGGATGACCAGCGGTTTATTCCCGCTCAGTTCGGTTACCAGATCATTGATACCATCGCTCATGTTTTTAAAGCGAGTCAACGGCGAGCGAGTGACGACCACAAAAGCACCAATATTTTTTTGCGGGATCATCGCCATATAGGTAATGAATCCGCCGCCGCCACCAGTTTTCTGAATAATTCCCGGACGCCCATCTTTCGGCGCCATATATACCCAGCCTAAACCGAGCGCATCCGCTCTGCCAGGTACATCCATGCCGATCACTTTCGTAAACTGCGCGCGTTGATAAATCAGCGTCTGCATACGATCCGCCTGGTTACTGCGCTGATAAAAATCAGACGACAAATACTGCTGCATCCAGCGCATCATATCGCCAGGCGTGGAATAGACGCCGCCGCTACCGATTGCCGCCAGCGTGTTATTGCACGGACTGGCACCGCGCTCGGCAACCATTAAACGTCGGCACTGATCTGGCGATGGCGTGTAGGTGGTGTCTTTCATCCCCAACGGACGAGTGATCTGCTCTTCAAACAACTGTGTATAAGGCTTTCCGGACGCATTCGCCAGCGCATCCGCCAGCAGATCAAACGCAAGGTTAGAGTATGCAGCCTGACTGCCGGGCGCGGCTTTCAGCTTCGCCGTAGAAAGGTATTTCCAGCGTTGTTCGCGTGTCGGCCAGACAAACACCGGACGATTTGCTGCACCGCCAGGCTGTTCACGCGGCAGGGCGCTGGTATGGGTTGCCAGATTCACCAGCGTAATGGGCTTTCCATTGTAGGTCGGCACGCGTGTGCCTGGTGGAGCATATTTACTTAACGGGTCGTTTAACTTCACCGTGCCTTGATCGAGCAGCTTAACCAGCATTTCACTGGTCATCAGTTTAGTGAGGGACGCAATTCGGACTACAGAGTCTAATTGTGGGCGAACGTTATTACCGGGACGCGTTTCCCCATAACTGCGAAAGACGCGCTGATTACCGTCAATAACGACCAGTGCCATCCCCGTGGCACCGCTGCCGTAAAAAATATGATCGGCATAGCGATCGACAATATCAGAGGCGAACTCCGGTTCGGTGATCGGCTGCGCCGCATGGACTGAGGTCAATGACGCCGCACACAGCACGGCAGAAAAAAGCAGACTACGTTTCAACGGTGGTGTCCATAAATTAAATGAAGGTAACTGAGCGTATTTATACTACTCATAGATGGATTGCAAAGGGCGAATTAGTGCAATAATAGTGTTAAAAACGTAACGGCGCGTAAACACGATCTTTTTCCTGAGCACCAATGCCTGCATTTGTGATCCTGCGCGTGTGAATCTGCTAATGTAAACAATCCTTTGTTTGTGAAATCCGTCGAAACAATTCTTACGGTCAGCATGACGAACTAAGTACCTTGCCGTTGGTCACAATGGGCGGTTTCATTTAGCTGGCTCCTCGGAGCAATCATGCGGTTAATGCACAGCAGTTGTTAAAACGATAAGAAGTTAGCAGGAGAGCATATGTTTAAGTCTTTTTTCCCAAAGCCGGGAGCCTTTTTTCTCTCGGCCTTTATTTGGGCACTGATTGCCGTGATCTTCTGGCAAGCCGGTGGTGGTGATTGGGTGGCGCGTATCACCGGAGCTACTGGGCAGATCCCGATTAGCGCCGCACGTTTCTGGTCGTTAGACTTCCTGGTTTTTTACGCTTACTACATTGTTTGTGTAGGGCTTTTTGCGCTGTTCTGGTTTATCTACAGTCCGCATCGTTGGCAATACTGGTCAATACTCGGCACTGCGCTGATTATCTTCGTTACCTGGTTTCTGGTGGAAGTTGGGGTTGCCGTCAACGCCTGGTATGCACCGTTCTATGACCTGATTCAAACCGCGCTAAGTTCGCCGCATAAAGTCACCATCGAACAATTTTATCGCGAAGTGGGCGTCTTTCTTGGAATCGCGCTGATTGCTGTGGTAATCAGTGTGCTGAACAACTTCTTTGTCAGCCATTACGTGTTTCGCTGGCGTACGGCGATGAACGAATATTACATGGCGAACTGGCAACAACTGCGTCATATCGAAGGTGCCGCCCAGCGTGTGCAGGAAGATACTATGCGTTTTGCCTCAACGCTGGAGAATATGGGTGTCAGTTTTATTAACGCTATCATGACGTTAATCGCTTTCTTACCGGTACTGGTGACGCTCTCCGCACATGTACCGGAATTGCCGATTATCGGGCATATACCATATGGACTGGTGATTGCAGCCATCGTATGGTCGTTGATGGGAACCGGATTGCTGGCGGTTGTGGGTATCAAACTGCCGGGGCTGGAATTTAAAAACCAACGCGTAGAAGCGGCTTATCGTAAAGAGTTGGTCTACGGTGAAGATGATGCATCGCGCGCGACGCCGCCAACGGTACGTGAGTTGTTCAGCGCCGTGCGGAAAAACTATTTCCGCCTCTATTTTCACTATATGTATTTCAACATCGCCCGTATCCTCTATTTGCAAGTCGATAACGTTTTCGGTTTGTTCCTGCTGTTTCCGTCGATTGTTGCCGGTACGATTACGCTCGGACTGATGACGCAAATTACCAACGTTTTCGGTCAGGTTCGTGGTGCTTTCCAGTATCTGATTAACTCGTGGACTACGCTGGTTGAGCTGATGTCTATCTACAAACGTCTGCGTAGCTTTGAACATGAGCTGGATAGTGACAAAATTCAGGAAGTAACCCATACGTTGAGTTAAAAAGGAGAGGTAATGTCGCAGGTCACTCGTCTTTCTTCGCTTTCATTATTGGTAGTTCTGGTTTTAGCGGGGTGTAGTAGTCAGGCTCCGCAACCGTTGAAAAAGGGTGAAAAAGCGATAGATGTGGCGAGCGTGGTGCGGCAGAAGCTACCCGCCAGCGTGAAAGACCGCGATGCCTGGGCGAAAGATCTTGCCACCACTTTTGAAAGTCAGGGGCTGGCACCGACGCTGGAAAACGTCTGCTCGGTGCTGGCAGTGGCGCAGCAGGAGTCAAATTATCAGGCAGATCCGGCTGTTCCGGGCTTAAGCAAAATTGCCTGGCAAGAGATTGACCGTCGCGCCGAACGGATGCATATCCCCGCGTTTTTGGTTCATACCGCGCTAAAAATTAAATCGCCAAACGGCAAAAGTTACAGCGAACGGTTAGATTCTGTGCGTACAGAAAAGCAGTTAAGCGCGATTTTTGATGATCTGATCAGCATGGTGCCGATGGGGCAGACGCTGTTTGGTTCGCTCAACCCGGTACGCACCGGTGGGCCGATGCAGGTCAGCATTGCTTTTGCCGAACAGCATACCAAAGGTTATCCGTGGAAAATGGACGGAACGGTACGTCAGGAAGTCTTCAGTCGTCGCGGTGGCTTGTGGTTCGGTACTTACCATTTACTGAATTATCCTGCGAGTTACAGTGCGCCAATCTTCCGTTTTGCCGATTTTAACGCTGGCTGGTATGCCAGCCGGAATGCCGCGTTTCAGAACGCGGTCAGTAAAGCCAGCGGCGTGAAGCTGGCGCTGGATGGTGATTTAATTCGCTATGACAGCAAAGAGCCTGGGAAAACAGAACTGGCAACGCGCAAACTGGCGGGCAAACTGGGAATGAGCGACAGCGAAATCCGCCGACAGTTAGAGAAAGGGGATAGCTTCTCTTTTGAAGAGACGGCGCTGTACAAGAAAGTTTATCAGCTTGCAGAAGCGAAAACGGGGAAATCTCTGCCACGAGAGATGTTGCCTGGCATTCAGTTGGAAAGCCCGAAAATCACCCGTAATCTTACCACCGCATGGTTTGCGAAGCGCGTTGATGAACGACGCGCGCGTTGTATGAAACAGTGATCAATCGAGAACACCAGGCCAGATAAGGCGTTTTAGGCCGCATCTGGCAAAGTAAATCTTACTGGCGGCGATGTCGCCAGTGCAGCCATAGCGCCACCACTGCAAAAATGAAGCAGCCAACTAAAAACGGGATCAGCCCGAAAATAGTGCCGACTCCCAGACCAATTTCCACCCGTGGACGGCCTGTCTCTTGCACCTGCATCAAACGCTCATAAACGCCGGGCGCATGTACCAGGAGATTAAGCAATTGCGCCCCAGCCCAAAAGCAAAACAGTACAAACAGCGCATAGGCAATGTTGCCAGGCGTTGAAGAGGCGTTGCGATATTTTCCGCTAAACAGCGATTTTGACAGGGTGAAATCAGCCATAAAAACCTCCGGAAGTCATCTGCTTCTCTTCTGGTGTGATACCAGCGGCTTATGGCAAGTCTGACAGGTCATTTAGATTGTCAATATCAGAATCATGGTAAATTGATGGTGGGAATATTCCCGAAGCGTGAATATTCGCCATGAGTCACAAAACGGTAACTTTAAGTTAAATTTTTTAACGATACGGGAAATGCTGTCTACACCACAGACGTATGTTATCGATTATGCGAGGATGTGATTTTTCGTTAACGGAGCCGCCATGAATCTGCCTGTAAAAATCCGCCGTGACTGGCACTATTATGCGTTCGCTATTGGCCTGATTTTCATTCTTAACGGTGTGGTGGGGTTGCTGGGATTTGAAGCAAAAGGCTGGCAAACCTATGCAGTCGGTCTGCTGACGTGGGTGATCAGTTTCTGGCTGGCGGGAATGATTATTCGTCGTCGCGAAGAGGATACTGAAAACGCCCAATAACAGAGGATTGGGCGTTCTGGAGTGCTGACAAAGTGTTCGTTGTTTTGCCGGATATGGCTTGAACGTCTTACCCTGCCTACAAAATAGTGCAAAATCAATACATTGCAATTATCTGGTAGGCCTGGTAAGCGAAGCGTATCAGGCAATCTTACCTTTGCTATCAGTCTTAAACGGCCAATAAAAATATTACCGGGCGATTGAAAATTACATAGTGGTTTTCAATGCGTTATCCGCAGCATGACGTTCCAGTGCCAGCTCAATCAAACGCGTGATCAGGTCGGTGTAACTCAGGCCGCTGGCTTGCCACAATTTCGGATACATGCTGATATTAGTGAAGCCTGGCAGCGTGTTGATCTCGTTGATCACCACTTCGTTTTCCGGCGTTAAAAAGACGTCTACACGCGCCATGCCAGCACATCCCAACGTCTGGTAAGCCTTAACCGCAATCGCCCGGATCTTATCGTTGATTTCTGGCGCAATGGTCGCCGGAACCACCACTTTTGCACCATCTTCATCAATGTATTTGGTGTCGTAGGCGTAGAAATCACTGGTCAGTACGATCTCGCCACAGGTGCTGGCCTGCGGATTGTCATTGCCCAGAACCGCGCATTCGATCTCACGCCCTTTGATTCCTTGCTCAACGATCACTTTGTGATCGAACTCGAACGCCAGATCGACGGCAATTGTATACTGTTCTTCGCTGGTTACTTTGCTGACGCCTACGGAGGAACCCTGGTTAGCCGGTTTTACAAACAGCGGTAAACCCAGTTTAGACTTCACTTCGGCAAAACTGATGTTGTGGCGATTGGCGCGCGTCAGGGTAATAAATGGCGCGATGTTCAATCCGGCATCACGCAGTAGACGTTTGGTGACATCTTTATCCATACATGCAGCAGAAGCCAGAACATCGGAACCAACAAATGGTAAATTGGCGACGCGTAACATCCCCTGCAGGGAGCCATCTTCGCCCAGCGTACCGTGGACAATCGGGAAAATGACATCCACCGTTGGTAATGGTTGACCATTCTGTGCATCAATAAGCTGGTGTTCATGTTTACCCGGCACCTGCGCAAGGCTGGTCGCCGAAGGACGCAACGCAATATGGGCAGGATCGTCTGCGTTTAGCAGATAATTACTGGCATCGCTGACGTGCCATTGCCCTTGTTTATCAATGCCCAGCAGCACAACGTCGAAGCGACTTTTATCAATGGCATCAACAATGTTTTTTGCCGATTGCAAAGACACTTCATGTTCCGCTGATTTTCCACCAAAAACGATACCTACCCGCAGTTTTTCCATCTTAAAAACCTATCCCGTCGAACATAAAGCACATACATTACCACGACGAAACGGTTGATTCGCGGCCTTCTGACAGAATGTTGCAATCTTCTGGTCACAAAGCGCCCAGCGTACTGACTGAGAAATATCAATGGCTAAATTATGTGCGTTAGATCACAAAAATGATGAACGGGAAGCTAATTTATCTCTGGTATTAACCATGGTTCAATCAGTGAATAGCTTAATAATAAGTTAACGAAGTAAATATATTTCATAACTTTTTATTATATTAATGCTTTATAATTGAATAGCTGTTTTATTTATAAGGGAATTATTTAAATAAGAGAAACGTTTCGCTGATAAATATGTGCAAATATTTTTGCAAAGTATTTCCTGTGTCATAAAAATACTACTTACAACCCCTATGCAGTTATGAAGCATAATGTTAACTTCTCCATACTTTGGATAAGGAAATACAGACATGAAAAATCTCATTGCTGAGTTGTTATTTAAGCTTGCCCAAAAAGAAGAAGAGTCGAAAGAACTGTGCGCGCAGGTTGAGGCACTGGAGATTATAGTCACCGCGATGCTTCGCAATATGACGCAAAAAGACCAACAGCAGTTGATTGATCAGGTTGAGGGGGCACTGTACGCGGTAAAGCCCGATGCCAGCATTCCTGACGACGATACGGAGCTGCTGCGCGATTACGTAAAAAAGTTATTGAGGCATCCTCGTCAGTAAAACGTTAAACCTTTTCAACCGTTGTCATAAAGCTGTCACGGCAGAGACTTATAGTCGCTTTGTTTTTATTTTTTACTGTATTTGTACATGGAGAAAATAAAGTGAAACAAAGCACTATTGCACTGGCTCTCTTACCGTTACTGTTTACCCCTGTGACAAAAGCCCGGACACCTGATGTACCCATTCTGGAAAAACGAGCTGCACAAGGAGATATTACTACGCCGGGCGGCGCTCGCCGTTTAACTGGCGATCAGACTGCTGCCTTGCGTGATTCTCTTAGCGATAAACCGGCGAAAAATATTATTTTACTTATTGGCGATGGGATGGGGGATTCGGAAATAACTGCCGCACGAAATTATGCCGAAGGTGCGGGCGGTTTTTTTAAAGGAATCGATGCCTTACCGCTTACCGGACAATACACCCACTACTCGCTGGATAAAAAAACCGGTAAACCGGACTATGTCACCGACTCCGCTGCATCAGCAACCGCCTGGTCAACTGGCGTCAAAACTTATAACGGCGCGCTGGGCGTCGATATTCATGAAAAAGATCATCCAACGATTCTGGAGATAGCAAAAGCCGCAGGACTGGCGACCGGCAACGTTTCAACGGCAGAATTGCAGGATGCCACACCCGCCGCGCTGGTGGCGCATGTGACATCGCGCAAATGCTACGGACCGAGCGTGACCAGTGAAAAATGCCCAAGTAATGCGCTGGAAAAAGGCGGTAAAGGTTCCATTACCGAACAACTTCTTAACGCCCGTGCCGATGTTACGCTTGGCGGCGGTGCAAAAACGTTTGCAGAAACGGCAACCGCCGGTGAGTGGCAGGGAAAAACGCTGCGTGAACAGGCGCAGGCTCGCGGCTATCAGTTAGTGAGTGACGCAGCATCGCTGGAGGCAGTAACGGAGGCAAATCAGGATAAACCGCTACTTGGGCTGTTTTCTGACGGCAATATGCCAGTTCGTTGGGAAGGGCCGAAGGCGTCTTATCACGGTAATATCGATAAACCCGCAGTAACCTGTACCCCGAATCCGCAACGAAATGACAGTGTGCCGACGTTAGCGCAGATGACCGATAAAGCTATTGAGTTATTGAGTAAAAACGAGAAAGGATTCTTCCTGCAAGTTGAAGGTGCATCTATCGATAAACAGGATCATGCCGCTAATCCTTGTGGGCAAATTGGTGAGACGATTGACCTCGATGAAGCGGTACAACGTGCGCTTGAGTTTGCCAAAAAAGATGGCAATACATTGGTGATAGTTACCGCTGACCACGCTCACGCCAGCCAGATTGTCGCGCCGGATACCAAAGCTCCGGGTCTGACTCAGGCATTAATGACCAAAGATGGTGCGGTGATGGTAATGAGCTACGGTAACTCGGAAGAAGATTCACAAGAACATACCGGCAGCCAGTTGCGTATTGCCGCTTATGGTTCTTACGCTGCCAATGTGGTTGGTCTGACCGATCAGACCGATCTCTTCTACACCATGAAAGCCGCGCTGGGTCTGTAGTCAAAACGCATCTGGCGGTGAATTTTTGCCGCCGGTTGGTATTTTTTCTGTTAGCAACCAGACTTAAAGGCAGATCACGGGCGCAAACGCTCTTGGTTAAAATGTGAAGAGGGATGGTGCTATGAAAATAACATTACTGGTTACCCTGTTATTCGGTTTAGTTTTTTTAACCACTGTCGGCGCTGCCGAGAAGACGTTAACCCCGCAACAACAACGTATGACCTCCTGTAATCAACAGGCGACGGCGAAGGCGTTGAAAGGGGATGCCCGTAAGACGTATATGAGTGATTGCCTGAAGAACAGCAAATCTGCGCCCGGCGAGAAGAGCTTGACGCCGCAGCAGCAGAAGATGCGTGAATGCAATGGCCAGGCGACGCAGCAATCTCTGAAAGGCGATGATCGCAATAAGTTTATGAGCACTTGCCTTAAGAACGCCGCCTGATCCCTGATAGTGCTAACGGGTGAGCTAAGAAAATGGCTCACCCGAAATATCATACTTCCGCTTTTCGCCCCATCTCTATAATTTGGGAAAATTGTTTCTGAATGTTCCCAAAAATAATGAATGATGAAAATTTTTTCAAAAAAGCGGCGGCGCACGGGGAGGAACCACCATTAACTCCTCAAAACGAACATCAGCGTTCCGGGCTGCGCTTCGCCCGGCGCGTCAGGTTACCCCGTATGGTAGGACTGGCGGGGATGTTCTTACCGATTGCTTCAACGCTGGTTTCGCATCCGCCGTCGGGCTGGTGGTGGCTGGTGTTAGTGGGCTGGGCTTTTGTCTGGCCGCATTTAGCCTGGCAGTTAGCGAGCAGAGCCATTGATCCGCTTGGTCGGGAAATTTACAACTTAAAAACCGATGCGGTGTTAGCGGGAATGTGGGTAGGCGTGATGGGCGTAAACGTGCTGCCTTCGATCGCGATGTTGATGATTATGTGTCTGAATTTGATGGGAGCCGGTGGCCCTCGTCTGTTTGTCGCTGGTCTGGTGCTGATGGTCGTTTCCTGCCTTGTCACCCTCGAACTGACGGGTATCACGGTGTCACTAAATAGTGCGCCGCTGGAATGGTGGCTCTCACTGCCCATTATCGTCATTTATCCTTTGCTGTTTGGCTGGGTTAGCTATCAGACGGCAACAAAACTTGCAGAACATAAACGCAGATTGCAGGTAATGAGTACCCGCGATGGCATGACGGGCGTTTACAACAGGCGTCACTGGGAACTAATGTTGCGCAATGAGTTTGATAATTGTCGGCGACATAACCGCGATGCGACGTTGTTAATCATCGATATCGACCATTTCAAAAGTATCAACGACACCTGGGGCCACGATGTGGGCGATGAAGCGATAGTTGCTCTCACCCGTCAGTTACAAATTACTCTGCGCGGTAGTGATGTGATTGGTCGTTTTGGGGGGGATGAATTTGCGGTGATTATGTCTGGTACGCCAGCAGAAAATGCCATTACCGCCATGTTACGGGTACATGAAGGGTTAAATACATTACGTTTACCAAATACGCCGCAGGTAATGTTGCGGATAAGTGTCGGTGTCGCGCCGCTGAGCCCGCAAATGAGTCACTATCGTGAGTGGCTGAAATCGGCAGATATGGCACTTTATAAAGCAAAGAAAGCCGGACGTAACCGCACCGAAGTGGCGGCCTGACGTCCGGGGAGAGTGCATCAGGACTTGCTAAGTTTTTCTGATTTTTCCATACACTTCGTCATTGCTTCGATCACTGCGGCACGGAAACCTTTCTCTTCCAGTACGCGCACCGCTTCAATGGTGGTGCCTCCTGGTGAGCAAACCATATCTTTCAACGCGCCCGGATGTTCTCCGGTTTCCAGCACCATTTTTGCAGAACCCATTACCGCCTGGGCGGCAAATTTATACGCCTGCGCGCGTGGCATTCCCCCCAGCACGGCTGCGTCGGCCATCGCTTCGATAAACATAAAGACATAGGCAGGAGAAGAACCACTCACGCCGACCACCGGATGGATCATTGGTTCGGCAATCACTTCCGCCTCGCCAAAGCAGCGGAAAATATTTAGCACATCAGCAGTATCTTCAGGCGTAACCAGCGCGTTTGGCGTTACGGAAGTCATCCCGGCATTGACCAGCGCAGGGGTATTTGGCATCGCGCGGATAATTTTCCGGTCATGGCCCAGTGCGCGGGCAAGTTGGTCGAGTGTGACGCCCGCTGCAATAGAGACAACCAGCGAGTCTTTATTCAGGCTGGACGTGATTTCACTAAGCACTTTGATCATGATGCCCGGTTTAACGGCGGCAAAAACGATGTCGGTGATTTGTGCCACTTCCTGCGCTGACTCTGCGGCGTTGATGCCGAATTGATCGTGTAAAGCAGCGACTTTATCCGGGGAGGGGGTATACACCCAGATTTGCCCTGGAAGCACCTGACCACTGGCAATCAGACCGCCGAGAATGGCTTTTCCCATATTACCGCAGCCAATAAAACCGATTTTCTTTTCCATTGCCTCACTCCTGCCGTGAAATTCATTGTTTTGATAATCGCTGGCAGAAGCATAAACAGAACTATGCCGGAAGGCAAAAGCGCGACACAATAGAGGATTACCCAACAAAGGATGACTTTATGACAATTTGGGTGGACGCCGACGCGTGTCCCAATGTAATTAAAGAGATTTTGTATCGCGCGGCTGAACGTATGCAAATGCCGCTGGTACTGGTGGCTAACCAGAGTTTACGTGTACCGCCATCGCCGTTTATTCGCACGCTACGCGTCGCGGCAGGTTTTGACGTTGCCGATAATGAAATTGTACGTCAGTGTGAAGCGGGCGATTTGGTGATCACCGCAGACATTCCTCTGGCTTCTGAAGCCATTGAGAAGGGAGCAGCGGCACTTAATCCACGTGGTGAACGTTACACGCCAGCGACCATTCGTGAACGTCTGATGATGCGCGATTTTATGGATACCTTACGCGCCAGTGGTATCCAGACCGGAGGGCCAGATAGCTTTTCGCAGCGTGACCGCCAGGCATTCGCCGCTGAACTGGAAAAGTGGTGGCTGGAAGTGCAACGTAGTCGCTCATGAATGTAATTTATTAGTTACACTTCTTTCTTGAGTATTTCTTGGTATAGTAAAGAGTGTATTGAAAATTTCACCCTAAGTGGAATCATTTCTTTACAATCGAAATTGTACTAGCTTGATGGTATGATCGCTATTCTTACGAACCCGGCTTTCGCCGCATTGCGACCTTTTGGGGAAAACCCACGATGACACAACCTCTTTTTCTGATCGGGCCTCGGGGCTGTGGTAAAACAACGGTCGGAATGGCTCTTGCCGATTCGCTTAACCGTCGGTTTGTCGATACCGACCAGTGGTTGCAATCACAGCTCAATATGACGGTCGCGGAGATCGTCGAAAGGGAAGAGTGGGCCGGATTTCGCGCCAGAGAAACCGCAGCACTGGAAGCGGTGACAGCACCATCGACCGTTATCGCCACGGGGGGCGGCATTATTCTGACGGAATTTAATCGTCACTACATGCGTAATAACGGGATTGTGGTTTATCTGTGTGCGCCAGTAGCGGTACTGGTTAATCGCCTGCAAGCGGCACCCGAAGAGGATTTGCGGCCAACTTTAACCGGAAAGCCGCTAAGTGAAGAAGTTCAGGAAGTACTGGAAGAACGCGATGTGTTATATCGTGAAGTCGCGCATATTATCATTAACGCTAATAATGAACCCAGTCAGGTGATTTCTGAAATTCGTAGCGCCCTGGCACAGACGATCAATTGTTGACTCCCGAGCGCCTATACTTAACGTTCATCCCGTGAAATAAGGAAGAACGATGCCAACGAAACCGCCTTATCCTCGTGAAGCATATATTGTAACGATTGAAAAAGGAAAACCAGGGCAGACCGTAACCTGGTATCAGCTCAGAGCCGATCATCCCAAACCTGACTCTTTAATCAGCGAACATCCGACCGCTCAGGAAGCGATGGATGCTAAAAAACGCTATGAGGATCCTGACAAAGAGTGACCGTATCAGACTGCTCGGAAGGGACTCTGAGTGCTACTACAAAGGATCTGCGTCACATTTTTCACAATTCATGTTTTTCAAATAATTAGAATATTAAACAATAACAATCTATTACTGGAATCATTTGGAATCTTTACATTATTCCGGGCGCGTCTACTGCTACGCTTTTTGTCATTTGTAGCACAGGTAAGTGCCAGCAGTGGTGCTTAACATTTGCCCGGTAATTAACGACGAAGTAAAAGTAAGGTGGAATAACAATGAGTGCGTCGTTGGCGATCCTGACCATCGGCATTGTACCTATGCAGGAAGTTTTACCGCTCCTGACTGAGTACATTGACGAAAATAACATTTCCCATCATAGCCTGCTGGGGAAGTTAAGCCGCGAAGAAGTGATGGCGGAGTATGCGCCAGAAGCAGGCGAAGAAACGATTCTTACATTATTAAATGACAATCAACCGGCTCACGTCTCGCGTCGTAAAGTAGAACGCGATCTGCAAAGCGTGGTTGAAGTGCTTGATAACCAGGGTTACGACGTCATTTTGTTGATGAGTACGGCAAACATTAGCAGTATGACGGCGCGTAATACAATCTTTCTGGAGCCGTTGCGTATATTGCCACCGCTGGTTTCTACCATTGTCGAAGGTCATCAGGTCGGTGTAATCGTACCGGTTGAAGAACTGTTGCACGTTCAGGCACAAAAATGGCAAATCTTGCAGAAACCGCCCTTGTTTTCCCTGGGGAACCCTATTCATGATTCTGAACAGAAAATCATTGATGCCGGGAAAGAACTACTGGAAAACGGTGCGGATGTCATCATGCTGGATTGTTTGGGATTTAATCAGCGCCATCGTGATTTACTGCAAAAACAGCTCGATGTTCCTGTTTTGCTCTCTAACGTATTGATTACAAGGCTGGCTGCAGAATTACTGATGTGATTTTGCGTGACAGCCAGCGCCTCTGGCCCCTATAGTGAAGTAGACGTTCAACTACCAGACAGGGCCAGTTTATGCTTCAAAGTAATGAGTACTTTTCCGGCAAAGTGAAATCGATCGGCTTTTCCAGCAGCAGCACTGGTCGCGCCAGCGTTGGTGTCATGGTTGAAGGCGAATACACCTTCAGCACCGCCGAACCTGAAGAGATGACGGTAATCAGCGGGGCGCTGAATGTGTTACTGCCTGACGCGACCGACTGGCAAGTGTATGAAGCCGGCTCTGTATTTAATGTTCCCGGCCACAGCGAGTTCCATCTGCAAGTTGCTGAACCGACCTCTTATTTGTGCCGCTATCTGTAATATCTCGCCTTCCCATTTAATGGGAGGGCATTTTTCTGGAATATTCTTTATTTTGGTAATAATAAACGCCAGTGGCTGCTGGTTTTTATATTTTCGATATATACATAAAATATCAAATTGATATAAACCTTAGCGAAGATTGTGAATAAAAATAATAGGTTGATAACTTGTATTACTGACTTTGACGAACCGTCTATAAATTCATTGCATCAGTTATCCGCGCGTAATTTAAAATAGTGGAAACACCGGTTATCGCCTTAAAAATCGCGAATGATTATATCAATGTCAGGTTTGACTTTTTACGCCGGATAAGACGCGTCTGGCGTCGCATCCGGCATTGAAGGCAAATCAGCAATTAACGTTGTGCTTCGCCACCCAATCCTTCGATCAGGTTTTGAATTAATGCCGCCAGTTCACCGGTCATCAGGATGAAATCGGCGTCAAAACGCTGGGCGAAATCTTCTCGGTCGATATCTTCGTTTTGATCGCGCAGTTCGTCGCAGAATTTCAGGCGTTTGAGCGAACCATCATCACACATCACAAACTGAATGCGCTGCTGCCAGTCGAGCGCCAGTTTAGTCACCACTTTTCCGGCTTCAATGTGATTGGTGATCTCTTCGCTGGTCAGATCCTGTTTCTTCGCGCGGATCACGCCGCCATCTTCCAGCAGCGATTTCAGCTCGGCTTCATCAAGCAACTGGAAGCCCTGCGCCGCGCTACCGGAGCGTACCCATTCGGTCAGCGTCAGTTCAATCGGGTTTTCCATGGTCAATGGCACAACCGGTAACGACCCCAGGCTTTTACGCAGCAGTGCCAGCGTATCTTCTGCTTTTTTGGCGCTGGCGCAGTCCACCATAATCAACCCGTTAACCGTGTCGATCCACATCATGGTCTGGCTGAAGCGGCTAAAAGCGCGCGGTAACAGAGAGTGCAGCACTTCATCTTTCAGCGAATCTTTTTCGGTTTTCTTCAGCTTACGCGCCTGTTCTGCTTCCAGTTTGGCGATTTTCGCTTCCAGCGCCTGTTTAATCACCGGAGACGGAAGGATTTTTTCTTCTTTACGCGCGCAGATAACAATTTGACCATTGGCAACGTGCGTTAATGCATCGCTGTGCGATCCCATCGGAGGAACCCAGCCCATCTTCGCCATGTCCTGGCTTCCGCATGGGGTAAATGCCATCGAGGCTAGCTGTTTTTCCATCTCTTCTGCACGCAGCGAAATTTCGCGGCTAAGACGGTAAACCATTAAATTTTTGAACCACAGCATGATAATTTCCACGGCCTTGTCGTTAAATTTAGCGGGCATGATAACGAATTGTCGGCGGCCTTGCATTGCCAATCCGGTTGTCCGTCTCTACGCTATTGATATTGAAAAAAATAAGGAGAGTACCGTGCGTATAGGTATCGATTTAGGTGGCACCAAAACTGAAGTGATTGCACTGGGCGATGCAGGAGAGCAATTGTACCGTCATCGTCTGCCCACGCCGCGTGATGATTATCGGCAGACCATTGAAACAATCGCCACGTTGGTTGATATGGCGGAGCAGGCGACGGGGCAGAGCGGAACAGTAGGCATGGGCATTCCCGGCTCGATTTCGCCCTACACCGGCGTGGTGAAAAACGCTAATTCGACCTGGCTTAATGGTCAGCCATTCGATAAAGACTTAAGCGCGCGGTTGCAGCGGGAAGTGCGCCTGGCAAATGACGCCAACTGTCTGGCGGTTTCGGAAGCGGTAGATGGCGCGGCAGCGGGAGCGCAGACGGTATTTGCCGTGATTATCGGTACGGGATGCGGCGCGGGCGTGGCGTTCAATGGGCGGGCGCATATTGGCGGCAACGGCACGGCAGGTGAGTGGGGACATAATCCGCTACCGTGGATGGACGAAGATGAACTGCGTTATCGCGAAGAAGTCCCTTGTTATTGCGGTAAAAAAGGTTGTATTGAAACCTTTATTTCGGGCACGGGATTCGCGACGGATTATCATCGGTTGAGCGGACATGCGCTGAAAGGTAGTGAAATTATCCGCCTGGTTGAAGAAAGCGATCCGGTTGCAGAGCTGGCATTGCGTCGCTATGAGCTGCGGCTGGCAAAGTCGCTGGCACACGTGGTGAATATTCTCGACCCGGATGTGATTGTGCTGGGGGGCGGGATGAGCAATGTTGACCGTTTATATCAAACGGTTCCGCAGTTGATTAAACAATTTGTCTTCGGCGGCGAATGTGAAACGCCGGTGCGCAAGGCGAAGCATGGTGATTCCAGCGGCGTACGCGGCGCCGCGTGGTTATGGCCGCAAGAGTAAAAAATTCAGGTAATTGGTACATCATGCCTGATGCGACGCTTGCCGCGCCTTACCAGGCCTACAAAATGAGCCGTCCCGGAGCCCGTAGGCCGGATAAGGCGCTCGCGCCGCATCCGGCACCGTGCTCAGATGCCTGATGCGACACTGGCGTGTCTTATCAGGCCTACGAAATGAGCAGCTCGTGGTCGGATAAGGCGTTCACGCCGCATCCGGCAATAAACAACGCGCACAGTTAGTGCAACTTACCCAGTGGTTTCGCCAGCACCGGACTGTCCGCCACTTGCTGGCGCTTATAGCGACCATACAGCAGCAACGAAGACATCGCTGCAAACGAGAGCAGGGCAGCAGGCAGCGCCACATAATTATATGCCAGCCCCAGCGTCAGCATCATACCACCGCAATATGCGCCGACGGCGCTGCCGAGGTTAAACGCTATTTGCCCGCCTGCGGCACCTAATAATTCTCCGCCTTTGGCATTTTGCAGTAACAATATTTGCAGCGGTGCCGAAAGGGCAAATAACCCTGCGCAACAAATAAAAGCAAAAATAAGCGACGTTGTTTTCATGCCGCCGAAGAAAAAAAGCATGAGCAACGCCAGCACAATAATGAAGTCAGTTACTGCTGCAATACGCAAAGGCGAGTAACGTCCTGAAATACGTCCACTTAGAATATTTCCCAGAACCATCCCCAGCCCAACTAACATCATAATAAACGTCATCGCCGTTTCCGAAAAACCGGAGATAAACATCATGTAAGGTTTTACGTAGCTGAACCAGGCAAATACACCGGCATTGCCAAACATCGTGGCGGCAAAAATTAACCACGGTGCGGGGCTACGCAAAAAGTGAAATTGTTCGCGCAGCTTTCCTTTCGCCTCGTCGCGAATATCCGGCACCCAAAAATAGACCGATGCCATCACCGCAATATTAAAAACAGCGATCAATAAAAAGGTGTAACGCCAGCTAAATTCCTGACTTAAATACGTTCCCAGCGGAATGCCCAGCAGATTGGCGACTGTCATCCCGGAAACCATCCCCGCCACGGCGGCGGTGACTTTGCCGGGTTTGATAATTTTCGATAACACGATTGCTCCGACACCAAAAAATGCACCATGCGGAAAGCCGGAAACCAGCCGACCAATGGCGAGCATCAGGTAAGACGAAGAGAGCGTGAACATGGCGTTGCCAATGACGCACAACGCCACCAGAAACAACAAGATATGTTTGAGTGAGTAGCGGCTGGAAAAGAGGGCGATGATTGGCGCACCGACCACCACCCCCAGCGCATAATACGAGATCATATGCCCGGCAGCAGGAATCGAAATTCCTACGTTATGCGCCAGCTCCGTGAGCACGCCCATAATGCCAAATTCGGCCATCCCCAAACCAAACGTGCCCAGAGCCAAAGATAAAATGACTTTTTTCATACCACCATCACAACCACCAGGACGGCTACGAATCACCGTAGCCAATAAAGTGATAGCTTGCAGGATAACGACCAGCGAGGCCAAGAGATAATTCGCCCTTCTGTATTCATTATCCTGCTGAATAGTTATTTCACCGCAAACGTGTTGTCCAGTTTGCTGTAGCCCAGTCCGTTGATCTTCTTCACTTTGATCTGCACCGGAATACGCTCTTTCATCGCTTCAACGTGGCTAATCACGCCGATAGTTTTACCACTGGCGTTCAGGGCATCCAGCGCATCAAGGGCGGTATCCAGCGTTTCGCTATCCAGCGTGCCGAAACCTTCATCGAGGAATAACGAGTCAATGCGCGTTTTATGGCTGACCAGATCCGAAAGCGCCAGCGCCAGTGCCAGACTGACGAGAAAACTCTCTCCGCCGGAAAGCGTTCGGGTATCGCGTACTGCATCTGCCTGCCAGGTATCGACAACCTCGACTTCCAGCGCCTCGCTGGCTTTACGCTGTAACAAATAGCGCCCGTGCAGGCGGGTAAGTTGCTGGTTAGCGAGATGAACTAAATTATCCAGCGTCAGCCCTTGGGCAAACTTACGGAATTTATCGCCCTCTTTGGAGCCAATCAGCGAATTGAGATAACCCCAGTCTTCAACCTGCTGTGTTGTCTGGGCAATTTGCTGCATTAAGGTTTGTTGTTGCTGACGGTTGTCTGCATCCTGCTTCAACTGCTGGCGAATTTCGCCTTGACTCGTGGTGTTTGCACGCAACTTTTGGTTAGTTTGCGCTAACTCTTGTTGAATCTGCTCCACCGTCACAGTGAGAGCTAACTCGTCAGGTCGGTGTTGCTGATGCTGTGCCAGCGTTTCTGCTGTTTGAGTGGCCAGCGTTTGCGCCTGACGACGCTGGTTTTCCAGGTTCTGCTTGAGTTGTTCCAGTTGCGTTAGTGTCTGTTCATCCATTAGCGCCGCAAGGAACGCCTGCTGATCGTCAAAGACGCTGGCCTGTAGCGCGGTGTCAAACTGTGTCTGGGCTTTTTGCAGACCTTGCGCCGCCAAAACCTCTTGTTGCTGCAAGGTTTGCCGCTGGCTTTGCAACGCGAGACATTGCTCATGAACTTGCCGCCAGTTTTCCAGCGTCACAGTAGCTTCGCTGTGTGGCAGTTCATCATTTTGCGGCAATGTGTCCAGAATCGGCGTCAGCTGTTGAATACGGTTTTGCAGCTCGGTTAATTCGTTCTGGCGCTGCTGCCAGCCCTGCGCTTCTTGCTGACGTGTCGCCAACCAGCTCTCTTCTTCATCTTCCTGTGGCAGTGCCAGCGCGTAACCCGTTAACGCCGCAGAGAGTTGCTGAAGGCGTTGTTCAATCTGTTGTTGATACTGGATAATTTGTTGATTGTGCGCGGCAATTTGCTCTTGTAATTCATGACGCTGATTGAGTAATTGCAGTTGCTTTTCATGCTCTTCCTGGGTGGCAAGCCATGGTTGAATATCGCCCTGCGGCTGCAAGGTGATACTGAGGCTGGCAGTTAGTGTATGCCATTCCTGAGTAAGTGCTTGCTCATCTTGTCGGAGGCTTTGTGCTTCGTTCTCATCCCGCTGAAGCTGCTTCGTTAAGGCGTCCAGTTGCCCACGTAGCGCCGCGCCTTCTTCACCGAGCTTTTTAACTTCATTTTCCAGCACCAGTAATCGAGACTGATTAACCCCCGGTTCCAGCGCCCGATACGCCTCGACCGCCGGGTGGCTGGTGGAACCACAAAGTGGGCAAGGCTGACCTGCCTGTAACTGCGCACGTTGAGCTTCCAGGGTTTTGATGCGTGCTTCCTGCTCGCAAATGGTTTTGACATCGGCAAGCTGTTGCGTCTTTTCTTTATAACGTTGGCGCATTTCAGTGAGCGCGGCGTTACGTTGTGTCTGTTCCTGCGTAACGCTCTGAATAGCGGCCTGTAGCTGCGACAGGCGTTTTTGCTGGGGAACAATCTGCCCATATAGTGCGATCAGGCGCTGACGCAGCGGACGTTGTTCGGCATGTTGTGCCTGCGCAGCGGCAACTTCGGCGGCGGTTAAAGTTAAAGAGATCGCCGGAAGGGCATTAAGTTTTTGCTCTGCATGGGTTAATTGCTGTTGCCATTGCCGCAGATACTTGCGATCGCTGGCCTGTTGGGCGAACTGCGCCCGCCAACCCGCCAGTTCGTTATTCCACTGCCGGAAGCGGTCGTGTTCGTGTAACCACGCATTCAGATTTTGTTGCTGCTGTTGTAATTCTGCCGACTGCTTCGCCGCGTGGTGACGAATATTTGCGCGAAGCGCCATTGTGCGCTGTAAGCGAGTATTTACTTCTTCAATCTGCTGACGAGTATGCGTTAGTGCCGCAGTGTGTTCTGCGATGCGTTCCCAGTGCGGACGAAGATTTCGTGCCGGTTGTGCCAGACTGAGCGCCGCCAGTTGAGGTTGCGCTTTTTCTTCCTCGGCTAACGCCTGTTGCAGTGCCTGCTGACGGCGGCTGGCGTCTTTTTGCAATTCATCCAGACGCGTTAACCAGTTAAGCGATTGTTGTTCTTGCTGCTGTGTGACGAGTAACTGTTTTTCTTCATCAGTGAGTACCTGCAAACTTTCTGTCAGCGATTGCACTTGTTCTGGTGCTAATAATGCGACACCGCTGGCCTGCGCTTGCAGTTTCTCCAGCTCAGTACGGGCCGATTTATGCTGTTCAAAGACCATCGCGGAGATTTGACCGTAAATTTCGGTGCCGGTTAACTCCTCCAGCAATTCCGCGCGTTCTTTCGGTTTGGCATTGAGGAAGGCAGCAAATTGTCCCTGCGAAAGCAGCATCGAACGGGTGAAACGCCCGTAATCCAGCCCGGTTAACGTCGCTGTCATTTCCAGCTTATCTTTCACTTTATCAGCGAGGATTTTGCCGTCTGCACAGCGCGCCAGCTCTACGCGCGGCACCTGCAAATTACCGTCCGGCTGGTTACGTGCCCGATTTTGGCTCCAGAACGCGCGGTACGCTTCACCTTTCACTTCAAATTCCACTTCCGCCAGACATTCGGCGGTATCGCGGGTCATCAGATCATTTTGCGATTGTGAAACGTTGGAGAGACGCGGAGTCTCGTGATACAGCGCCAGGCAGATGGCGTCGAGCAGAGTGGTTTTCCCCGCGCCAGTCGGGCCGGTAATCGCAAACAGCCCGTTGCTGGCAAACGGTTCGCGGGTGAAATCAATCTTCCATTCGCCTTTTAATGAGTTCAGGTTTTTCAGGCGCAGGCTGAGAATTTTCATGCTTCGTGTTCTCCGGCGAGGGTCTGCAATGTCGTGGCGAAAAGATGTTGCAAGCGTTGATGCTGCGATTCATCAAGTTCTTCCAGTGCCAGACGGCGATTAAAAACATCTTCGACGCTAAGTTCGCTGAGGGTTTCACGCCGTTGGCTGGCTAACACACGCTCGCGCTGTTCACGACTCCGGCGTACCAGCAATACTTCGACAGGCAGTGATTCGGTTAATGCCTGGATTTTGCGCTGAATATCATGCAGATACTCATCGGTAGTGATTTCAATATCCAGCCAGACAGGTGGCTCCTGTGGCACATCGCGCCATTGTTCAAGCTGTTCGGTAATCGACGCCAAATCGCCTTTCAGCACCGCCATCGGTTGTGTTACCGGTACGTTCAGGTTTTCCACGCTCTCTAATTTGCCGTTTGAAAAAGTTACCAGATGGACATATTTACTCTTGCCGCACTCATCAAAACTCAGTGGGATGGGGGAACCGCAATAGCGAACATGTTCCATGCCGCCAATAATTTGCGCGCGGTGAATATGTCCAAGCGCGATGTAGTCGGCTGGCGGAAAGTTTTGTGCCGGAAACGCGTCCAGCGTGCCAATATAAATGTCACGCACGGCGTCACTTTTACTGGCACCCACAGTCGTTAAATGCCCCGTTGCGATGATGGGAAGAGGTTGATTGCCGCGCAGCTTGCAGGCATCTGCATAGTGTTGTTGATAATAATCGGTGATCGCTGCCAGCAAATGTTGCTGTTTTTCCATGCCGTTAAGTCCCGCCTGGCTGGTAATAATGTCACGCGGGCGTAAAAAAGGAATGGGACACAGCACTGCGCCTGGCGTCCCGTCGCGACGAGGCAAGATTTGCGGCGCATGTCCGGCGCTGGCGACCACAGTAGTATTGAGGAACGCCATGATATCGCGCGATTCATTCAACGTGGCGACCGAGTCATGGTTTCCCGCCAGTACCACCAGATGACAGCCAGTTTGCTGTAAATTGACAACAAAACGATTGTATAACGTGCGGGCGTAACTGGGCGGCGAGCCGGTATCGAAAACATCACCGGCAACAATAATCGCATCCACCTGATGGGTTTGTGCTGTCTCCAGCAGCCAGTCAAGAAAAGCCTGGTGTTCAGCTTCGCGGCTTTTACTGTAGAAGTTCTGGCCGAGATGCCAGTCTGAGGTGTGAAGGATGCGCATAACGATTCTCTGGCGAAAAAGCATGGGCGCGATTATACCCAAACAGATGTGTCATTTGCTTTTTTCTGCGCCACGGAAATCAATAACCTGAAGATATGTGCGACGTGCTTTTCATAAATCTGTCATAAATCTGACGCATAATGGCGTCGCATTAATGATCGCAACCTATTTATTACAACAGGGCAAATCATGGCGAGACGTATTCTGGTCGTAGAAGATGAAGCTCCAATTCGCGAAATGGTCTGCTTCGTGCTCGAACAAAATGGCTTTCAGCCGGTCGAAGCGGAAGATTATGACAGTGCTGTGAATCAACTGAATGAACCCTGGCCGGATTTGATTCTCCTCGACTGGATGTTACCCGGCGGCTCGGGTATCCAGTTCATCAAACACCTTAAGCGCGAGTCGATGACCCGGGATATTCCAGTGGTGATGTTGACCGCCAGAGGGGAAGAAGAAGATCGCGTGCGTGGTCTTGAAACCGGTGCGGACGACTATATCACCAAGCCGTTTTCGCCGAAGGAGCTGGTGGCGCGAATCAAAGCGGTAATGCGCCGTATTTCGCCAATGGCGGTGGAAGAGGTGATCGAGATGCAGGGGCTAAGTCTGGATCCGACATCTCACCGGGTGATGGCGGGCGAAGAGCCGCTGGAGATGGGGCCGACAGAATTTAAATTGCTGCACTTTTTTATGACGCATCCTGAGCGCGTGTACAGCCGCGAGCAGCTATTAAACCACGTCTGGGGAACCAACGTGTATGTAGAAGACCGCACGGTCGATGTCCACATTCGTCGCCTGCGTAAAGCACTGGAACCCGGCGGGCATGACCGCATGGTGCAGACCGTGCGCGGTACAGGATATCGTTTTTCAACCCGCTTTTAACGCCTTGCTCATCGGACGCAGAGCAGGGCTTATGATTTCATAACTGGAGTATCTTACGTGCTGGAACGGCTGTCGTGGAAAAGGCTGGTGCTGGAGCTGCTACTTTGCTGCCTCCCGGCTTTCATCCTGGGTGCATTTTTTGGTTACCTGCCCTGGTTTTTGCTGGCATCGGTAACAGGACTGCTTATCTGGCATTTCTGGAATTTATTGCGCCTTTCATGGTGGCTGTGGGTTGATCGCAGTATGACGCCGCCACCGGGGCGTGGTAGCTGGGAACCGCTACTATATGGCTTACACCAGATGCAGCTGCGAAATAAAAAACGCCGCCGCGAGCTGGGCAATCTGATTAAACGCTTTCGTAGTGGCGCGGAGTCGCTGCCCGATGCGGTGGTGCTGACCACGGAAGAGGGCGGTATTTTCTGGTGTAACGGACTGGCGCAACAGATTCTTGGCCTGCGCTGGCCGGAAGATAACGGGCAGAACATCCTTAACCTGCTGCGTTACCCGGAGTTTACGCAATATCTGAAAACGCGTGATTTTTCTCGCCCGCTCAATCTGGTGCTCAACACCGGGCGGCATCTGGAAATTCGCGTCATGCCTTATACCCATAAACAGTTGCTGATGGTGGCGCGTGATGTCACGCAAATGCATCAACTGGAAGGGGCGCGGCGTAACTTTTTTGCCAACGTAAGCCATGAGTTACGCACGCCGTTGACGGTGTTACAGGGTTACCTGGAGATGATGGATGAGCAACCGCTGGAAGGCGCGGTTCGCGAAAAAGCGTTGCACACCATGCGCGAGCAGACTCAGCGGATGGAAGGGCTGGTGAAGCAGTTACTGACACTGTCGAAAATCGAAGCCGCACCGACGCAGTTGCTCAATGAAAAGGTTGATGTGCCGATGATGCTGCGCGTTGTTGAGCGCGAAGCTCAGACTCTGAGCCAGAAAAAACAGACATTTACCTTTGAAATAGATAACGACCTCAAAGTGTCTGGCAATGAAGATCAGCTACGCAGTGCGATTTCGAACCTGGTCTATAACGCTGTGAATCACACGCCAGAAGGCACGCATATCACGGTACGCTGGCAGCGAGTGCCGCACGGTGCCGAATTTAGCGTTGAAGATAACGGGCCGGGCATCGCACCGGAGCATATTCCGCGCCTGACCGAGCGTTTTTATCGTGTAGACAAAGCGCGTTCCCGACAAACAGGCGGTAGCGGACTGGGGTTAGCAATTGTTAAACATGCGGTAAATCACCACGAAAGCCGCCTGAATATTGACAGTACGGTGGGCAAAGGTACGCGTTTCAGTTTTGTTCTGCCGGAACGTTTAATTGCCAAAAACAGCAATTAATCTGCCTTTGTCATTTTTTGTTGCCATAAGCCAGCCGATGCTGGCTTTTTTTCTTTGCAGTCAAAAAATGGACGCTGAACTTTACACCGGCTGGTGATTTTTTGTTCGCATGATAAGCCATATCTTTTTCACGGAAATAGTGTTTTATACTGGTTGGTGATTTCTTATCGTTATATCCCTCTGGTTTTTAGATCCCTTCTTGCTTTAAAACGTTATAAGCGTTTAAATTGCGCTTCAGGTGCTGTCATACTGACTGCATTCACGCGGTAAATCGAAAAACTATTCTTCGCCGCGCCTGGTTGGGAGTATTTCCCGCTAAAATTGTTTAAATATACCGCTGTATCATCCCCAGGGATTGGCACAAAAATTTAACGTTACAACACCACATCCACAGGCAGTATGATTTATGACCCATCAATTAAGATCGCGCGATATCATCGCTCTGGGCTTTATGACATTTGCGTTGTTCGTCGGCGCAGGTAACATTATTTTCCCTCCAATGGTCGGCTTGCAGGCAGGCGAACACGTCTGGACTGCGGCATTCGGCTTCCTCATTACTGCCGTTGGTCTGCCGGTATTAACGGTAGTGGCGCTGGCGAAAGTTGGTGGCGGTGTTGACAGCCTGAGCACGCCAATCGGTAAAGTCGCTGGCGTACTGCTGGCAACGGTTTGCTACCTGGCTGTGGGGCCGCTGTTCGCCACGCCGCGTACAGCCACCGTCTCCTTTGAAGTGGGGATTGCGCCGCTGACGGGTGACTCCGCGCTGCCGCTGTTTATCTACAGCCTGGTCTATTTCGCTATCGTTATTCTGGTTTCGCTCTATCCGGGCAAGCTGCTGGATACCGTGGGCAACTTCCTTGCGCCGCTGAAAATTATCGCGCTGGTCATCCTGTCTGTCGCCGCGATTGTCTGGCCTGCGGGTTCTATCAGCACGGCGACTGAGGCTTATCAAAACGCTGCGTTTTCTAACGGCTTCGTCAACGGCTATCTGACAATGGATACGCTGGGCGCAATGGTGTTTGGTATCGTTATTGTTAACGCGGCGCGTTCTCGTGGCGTTACCGAAGCGCGTCTGCTGACCCGTTATACCGTCTGGGCTGGCCTGATGGCGGGTGTCGGTCTGACTCTGCTTTACCTGGCGCTGTTCCGTCTGGGGTCAGATAGTGCGTCGCTGGTTGATCAGTCAGCAAACGGTGCGGCTATTCTGCACGCTTATGTTCAACACACCTTTGGCGGCGGCGGTAGCTTCCTGCTGGCGGCGTTAATCTTCATCGCTTGCCTGGTAACGGCAGTTGGCCTGACCTGTGCTTGTGCAGAATTTTTCGCCCAGTACGTACCGCTCTCTTACCGTACGCTGGTGTTTATCCTCGGCGGCTTCTCGATGGTGGTGTCTAACCTTGGTTTGAGTCAGTTGATTCAGATCTCTGTGCCGGTGCTGACCGCCATTTATCCGCCGTGTATCGCACTGGTTGTATTAAGTTTTACACGCTCATGGTGGCATAATTCGTCCCGCGTGATTGCTCCGCCGATGTTTATCAGCCTGCTTTTTGGTATTCTCGACGGGATCAAAGCATCTGCATTCAGCGATATCTTACCGTCCTGGGCGCAGCGTTTACCGCTGGCCGAACAAGGTCTGGCGTGGTTAATGCCAACAGTGGTGATGGTGGTTCTGGCCATTATCTGGGATCGCGCGGCAGGTCGTCAGGTGACCTCCAGCGCCCACTAAATCACTGATAATTTGTTTTAACCACGGGGCTGCGATGCCCCGTGGTTTTTTTATTGTGTTGATGGGTTAGGAATTGATGGAAAGTAAGAACAAGCTAAAGCGTGGGCTAAGTACCCGACACATACGCTTTATGGCACTGGGGTCAGCAATCGGCACCGGGCTGTTTTACGGTTCGGCAGACGCCATCAAAATGGCCGGTCCGAGCGTGTTGTTGGCCTATATTATTGGTGGTGTCGCGGCATATATCATTATGCGTGCGCTGGGGGAAATGTCGGTACATAACCCGGCTGCCAGCTCTTTCTCGCGTTATGCGCAGGAAAACCTGGGGCCGCTGGCAGGTTATATCACCGGCTGGACCTACTGCTTTGAAATCCTTATTGTCGCCATTGCCGATGTGACCGCTTTCGGTATCTATATGGGCGTCTGGTTCCCGACAGTACCACACTGGATTTGGGTGCTGAGTGTGGTGTTAATCATTTGCGCCATCAACCTGATGAGCGTGAAAGTGTTCGGCGAGCTGGAGTTCTGGTTCTCGTTCTTTAAAGTTGCCACCATTATCATCATGATTGTCGCCGGTTTCGGTATCATCATCTGGGGGATTGGCAACGGCGGGCAACCGACGGGTATTCATAACCTGTGGAGCAACGGTGGCTTCTTCAGTAACGGCTGGCTTGGCATGGTGATGTCGTTACAAATGGTGATGTTTGCCTATGGTGGGATTGAAATTATCGGGATTACCGCCGGGGAAGCGAAAGAGCCAGAGAAATCCATTCCTCGCGCGATTAACTCAGTGCCGATGCGTATTCTGGTGTTCTATGTCGGTACGCTGTTCGTCATTATGTCTATTTACCCTTGGAATCAGGTTGGCACTGCCGGTAGCCCGTTCGTGCTGACGTTCCAGCATATGGGGATTACCTTTGCCGCCAGCATTCTTAACTTTGTTGTGCTGACCGCTTCGCTGTCGGCAATTAACAGTGACGTGTTTGGCGTAGGTCGTATGCTGCACGGCATGGCAGAGCAGGGCAGCGCACCGAAAATCTTCAGTAAAACCTCGCGTCGCGGTATTCCGTGGGTAACTGTGCTGGTGATGACCACTGCGCTACTGTTTGCGGTGTATCTGAACTACATCATGCCGGAAAACGTCTTCCTGGTGATCGCTTCGCTGGCAACTTTTGCCACGGTGTGGGTGTGGATTATGATTTTGTTGTCGCAGATTGCCTTCCGTCGCCGCCTACCGCCGGAAGAAGTTAAGGCGCTGAAATTCAAAGTGCCTGGCGGGGTGGCAACGACTATCGCGGGGCTGATTTTCCTGGTCTTTATCATCGGACTGATCGGTTATCACCCTGAAACGCGAATCTCTCTGTACGTTGGTTTCGCGTGGATTGTTCTGCTGTTGATTGGCTGGATGTTTAAACGCCGCCATGACCGCCAGTTGGCTGAAAACCACTAATTCCCACGTTTGTAAGCCGGTTCAGGGTAGAGCCTGAACCGGTTATTCCGAAAGTTATCCGCCCCCGACCTCCTCCCCCAAATATCCTTCAGACGATGAGTGATCCTGCAGTAGGCTATGGCAATGTGATCAGATTTTCATCACAGGGGAATTATAATGTTGAATACATGGCACCTGCCGGTGCCCCCATTTGTTAAGCAAAGCAAAGATCAACTGCTTATTACACTGTGGTTGACGGGTGAAGAACCGCCGCAGCGCATTATGCTGCGCACGGAAAACGATAACGAAGAAACGTCAGTACCGATGTACAAACTGCGCAGTCAGCCACAGCCGGGCGTAACGGCATGGCGGGCGGCTGTCGATCTCTCCACCGGACAACCTCGGCGGCGCTATAGCTTCAAATTGCTGTGGCACGATCGCCAGCGATGGTTTTCGCCGCAAGGTCTTAGCCAAATACCGCCAGCGCGGCTGGAACAGTTTGCTGTTGATGTACCAGATATTGGGCCACAATGGGTCGCAGACCAGATTTTTTATCAGATCTTCCCGGATCGTTTTGCCCGTAGCTTGCCACGCGAAGCCGGGCAGGATCATGTCTATTACCATCACGCAGCTGGACAAGAGATCATATTGCGTGACTGGAATGAGCCGGTTACGGCGCAGGCGGGCGGATCAACGTTCTATGGCGGAGATCTGGACGGTATCAGCGAAAAACTGCCGTATCTGAAAAAACTCGGCGTGACGGCGCTGTATCTCAATCCGGTGTTCAAAGCTCCCAGCGTGCATAAATACGATACCGAAGATTATCGCCACGTTGACCCGCAGTTTGGCGGCGACGGGGCATTGCTGCGCTTACGCCACAATACACAGCAACAGGGAATGCGGCTGGTTCTGGACGGTGTGTTTAACCACAGTGGTGATTCCCATGCCTGGTTTGACAGGCACAATCGCGGGACGGGTGGTGCTTGTCACAACCCCGAATCGCCCTGGCGTGACTGGTACTCGTTTAGCGATGATGGCACGGCGCTCGACTGGCTGGGCTATGCCAGCCTGCCGAAGCTGGATTATCAATCGGAAAGTCTGGTGAATGAAATTTATCGCGGCGAAGACAGCATTGTCCGCCACTGGCTGAAAGCACCGTGGAATATGGACGGTTGGCGGCTGGATGTGGTGCATATGCTGGGGGAAGCGGGCGGCGCGCGTAATAATTTGCAGCACGTCGCCGGGATCACCGAAGCGGCGAAAGAAACCCTGCCGGAAGCCTATATTGTTGGCGAGCATTTTGGCGATGCACGACAATGGCTACAGGCAGATGTGGAAGATGCTGCCATGAACTATCGCGGCTTCACATTCCCGTTGTGGGGATTTCTCGCCAATACCGACATCTCTTACGATCCGCAGCAGATTGATGCCCAAACCTGTATGGCCTGGATGGATAATTACCGCGCCGGCCTTTCTCATCAACAGCAATTGCGTATGTTTAATCAGCTCGATAGCCACGATACTGCGCGATTTAAAACCTTGCTCGGTCGGGATGTTGCGCGCCTGCCGCTGGCGGTGGTCTGGCTGCTCACCTGGCCTGGCGTGCCCTGTATTTATTACGGTGATGAAGTGGGGTTGGATGGCAATAACGATCCATTTTGCCGTAAGCCATTCCCGTGGCAGCCGGAAAAACAAGATGCTGAGCTATTTTCGCTGTACCAGCGAATGATTGCGCTGCGTAAGAAGAGTCAGGCACTGCGTCGCGGTGGCTGTCAGGTGCTGTACGCGGAAGATAACGTGGTGGTGTTTGTGCGCGTGCTAAATCAGCAGCATGTGCTGGTGGCGATCAACCGTGGCGACGCCTGTGAAGTAGTGCTGCCCGCATCGCCGTTGCTTAATGTCGCGCAATGGCAACGTAAAGAAGGTCACGGGCAACTGGCGGATGGCATTTTGACATTGCCTGCGATATCGGCGACGGTGTGGATGAATTAACGTCTTATAACGCCTTGCGCGACGCCTGCGCCATCATCCGGGGATAAAACTGCCAGAAGCGGGTTTCAAGGGCATCGTAATGGGCGTCTAAATCGTACCAGGAGTCACGCAGGGCATCCAGGCGTGGGCGACGGCTAGCCATACCGTTTAACACGCTCTGGATGAAATCCATATCGCGATAGCGCACCAGCCACTGCTCTGACCATAAGTAGTTGTTCAGATTGATAAAGCGTGGCGGTGAGTCCGGCAGAATAGTGATCACTTGTTCGCGGGCATAACAGACAAATTCCTCTAGCGGAAAATTGGGTGACAGCTGCGACCAGTGGCGGGAAAGAAAATGATCCCACATGACATCCAGCGTGATAGGCGCAACCCGGCGGGTTTTACTACGAAACCACTCCCGCGCTTCGCGGACTTCCGGCAGGTTGTCGGTTAATACGTCGATTCGCCGATGCATATGAATACCAGCCACGACGTCGGGTGGATAAATTTCATCGGGGTTTCCGCGAACGAAATCTGCCAGTAAATTGCCGGAAAGCGAGCTTTCCGCCAGGTGAGCTAAATGCAGGTGAGCTAAAAAATTCATCGATTATATTCTATCCAAAGGGGGGTAAAGGTTGCAGGGAGAGCGCCCCGGCACTAGACTACCCGCCTCTTATTTTAGTCTGAGTCAGTGTCATGCGCGTTACCGATTTCTCCTTTGAATTGCCCGAATCCCTGATTGCCCACTATCCCATGCCTGAACGCAGTAGCTGTCGTTTACTGTCGCTGGACGGGCCAACGGGCGCGCTGACGCACGGTACTTTCACCGATTTACTCGATAAGCTCAACCCCGGCGATCTTCTGGTTTTTAACAATACCCGCGTGATCCCGGCACGCCTGTTTGGGCGTAAAGCCAGCGGCGGCAAGATTGAAGTGCTGGTTGAGCGGATGCTCGACGACAAACGCATTCTTGCGCATATTCGCGCCTCGAAAGCACCAAAGCCGGGCGCTGAACTGCTGCTGGGCGATGACGAAAGCATTAAAGCAACAATGACCGCTCGCCACGGCGCGCTGTTTGAAGTCGAATTTAATGATGACCGTTCGGTGCTGGATATTCTCAACAGCATCGGTCATATGCCGTTGCCGCCGTACATCGACCGTCCGGACGAAGATGCCGACCGCGAACTTTATCAAACGGTTTATAGCGAAAAACCGGGCGCGGTAGCCGCGCCGACCGCCGGACTGCATTTTGACGAACCTTTGCTTGAAAAATTGCGTGCCAAAGGCGTGGAGATGGCATTTGTGACCTTGCACGTTGGCGCGGGTACTTTCCAGCCGGTGCGCGTCGACACTATTGAAGATCACATCATGCACTCGGAATACGCTGAAGTGCCGCAGGAGGTGGTTGATGCGGTGCTGGCAGCGAAAGCGCGCGGAAATCGGGTGATTGCGGTTGGCACAACCTCTGTACGCTCTCTGGAGAGCGCAGCGCAGGCGGCGAAAAACGATCTCATCGAACCGTTCTTTGACGATACCCAAATCTTTATCTATCCGGGCTTCCAGTACAAAGTGGTCGATGCGCTGGTGACTAACTTCCACCTGCCAGAGTCGACGCTGATTATGCTGGTTTCAGCATTTGCCGGTTATCAACACACGATGAACGCCTATAAAGCGGCGGTAGAAGAGAAATATCGCTTTTTTAGTTACGGTGATGCGATGTTTATCACGTACAATCCGCAGGCAATTAATGAGCGCGTCGGGGAGTAATTCTGCGGCGCTGGTTTAAACGTTGGACTGTTTTTCTGACGTAGTGGAGAAAAAATGAAATTTGAACTGGATACCACCGACGGTCGCGCACGCCGTGGTCGCCTGGTTTTCGATCGTGGCGTAGTGGAAACGCCTTGTTTTATGCCTGTTGGCACCTACGGCACTGTAAAAGGGATGACGCCGGAAGAAGTTGAAGCGACCGGCGCACAGATTATCCTTGGTAACACCTTTCACCTGTGGTTGCGCCCAGGTCAGGAAATCATGAAGCTGCATGGCGATCTGCACGATTTCATGCAATGGAAAGGCCCAATCCTCACCGATTCCGGTGGTTTCCAGGTCTTCAGCCTTGGCGATATCCGTAAAATCACCGAACAGGGCGTACACTTCCGTAACCCGATCAACGGCGATCCGATTTTCCTCGATCCTGAAAAATCGATGGAGATTCAGTACGATCTTGGTTCAGATATCGTCATGATTTTTGACGAGTGTACGCCGTATCCTGCTGACTGGGATTACGCAAAACGTTCGATGGAGATGTCTCTGCGTTGGGCGAAGCGTAGCCGTGAGCGTTTTGACAGTCTCGGAAACAAAAATGCGCTGTTTGGTATCATTCAGGGCAGCGTTTACGAAGATTTACGTGATATTTCTGTTAAAGGTCTGGTAGATATCGGTTTTGATGGCTACGCTGTCGGCGGTCTGGCTGTGGGTGAGCCGAAAGCAGATATGCACCGTATTCTGGAGCATGTATGCCCGCAAATTCCGGCAGACAAACCGCGTTACCTGATGGGCGTGGGTAAACCGGAAGATCTGGTTGAAGGCGTGCGTCGCGGTATCGATATGTTTGACTGCGTAATGCCAACACGTAATGCGCGTAACGGTCATCTGTTCGTGACCGATGGCGTGGTGAAAATCCGCAATGCGAAGTATAAGAGCGACACAGGGCCGCTCGATCCTGAGTGTGATTGCTACACCTGTCGCAATTATTCACGTGCCTACTTGCATCATCTCGACCGTTGCAACGAAATATTAGGCGCGCGACTCAACACCATTCATAACCTTCGTTACTACCAGCGTTTGATGGCGGGTTTACGCAAGGCTATTGAAGAGGGTAAATTAGAGAGCTTCGTAGCTGATTTTTACCAGCGTCAGGGGCGAGAAGTACCACCTTTGAACGTTGATTAATATTAATAATGAGGGAAATTTAATGAGCTTTTTTATTTCTGATGCGGTAGCGGCAACGGGTGCTCCGGCACAAGGTAGCCCGATGTCTTTGATTTTGATGCTGGTGGTATTCGGTCTGATTTTCTATTTCATGATCCTGCGCCCACAGCAGAAGCGCACCAAAGAACACAAAAAGCTGATGGACTCCATTGCTAAAGGTGATGAAGTTCTGACGAACGGTGGCCTGGTTGGTCGCGTAACCAAAGTAGCGGAAAACGGCTACATTGCTATCGCGCTGAATGACACCACTGAAGTAGTTATTAAACGTGACTTCGTAGCTGCCGTTCTGCCGAAAGGCACCATGAAGGCGCTGTAATTCAAATTTTTCCCTAAGGGAATTGCCGTGTTAAACCGTTATCCTTTGTGGAAGTACGTCATGCTGATCGTGGTGATTGTCATCGGTCTGCTGTATGCGCTTCCCAACCTGTTTGGTGAGGATCCGGCTGTTCAGATCACTGGTGCGCGCGGAGTCGCCGCCAGTGAGCAAACGCTGATCCAGGTCCAGAAAACGTTACAAGAAGAAAAAATAACTGCTAAGTCTGTGGCACTGGAAGAGGGCGCTATTCTTGCGCGCTTCGACTCCACTGACACCCAACTGCGCGCTCGTGAAGCATTAATGGGCGTTATGGGTGACAAATACGTCGTGGCGCTTAACCTTGCCCCGGCAACGCCGCGCTGGCTGGCAGCTATTCACGCTGAGCCGATGAAGCTCGGTCTTGACCTGCGTGGCGGCGTTCACTTCCTGATGGAAGTGGATATGGACACCGCGCTTGGCAAGCTCCAGGAACAAAATATCGATAGCCTGCGCAGCGACCTGCGTGAAAAAGGCATCCCATATACCACCGTTCGTAAAGAAAACAACTACGGCCTGAGCATCACCTTCCGTGACTCTAATGCGCGTGATGAAGCCATTGCGTATCTGAGCAAGCGTCATCCTGATCTGGTGATTAGCAGTCAGGGCAGCAACCAGCTGCGTGCGGTAATGAGCGATGCACGTCTGAGCGAAGCGCGTGAATATGCGGTGCAGCAGAACATCAACATTCTGCGTAACCGTGTAAACCAGCTTGGTGTTGCTGAGCCGGTGGTACAGCGCCAGGGCGCTGACCGTATCGTTGTTGAACTGCCAGGTATCCAGGATACCGCTCGCGCGAAAGAGATTCTGGGCGCGACGGCAACGCTGGAATTCCGTCTGGTAAACACCAACGTTGACCAGGCCGCTGCCGCGTCTGGCCGCGTACCGGGTGACTCTGAAGTGAAACAGACCCGCGAAGGTCAGCCGGTTGTGCTGTACAAACGCGTGATCCTGACCGGTGACCATATCACCGACTCCACTTCCAGCCAGGACGAATACAACCAACCGCAGGTTAACATCTCGCTCGACAGCGCAGGTGGCAACATCATGTCTAACTTCACGAAGGACAACATCGGTAAACCGATGGCGACCCTGTTTGTGGAGTACAAAGACAGCGGTAAGAAAGATGCAAACGGTCGTGCGGTACTGGTGAAACAGGAAGAGGTGATTAACATCGCTAATATCCAGTCTCGTCTGGGCAATAGCTTCCGTATCACCGGCATCAACAACCCGAACGAAGCCCGCCAGCTGTCACTGCTGCTGCGTGCTGGTGCATTGATCGCGCCAATTCAGATTGTTGAAGAACGTACCATTGGCCCGACTCTGGGTATGCAGAACATTGAACAGGGGCTGGAAGCGTGTCTGGCTGGCCTGCTGGTTTCTATTCTGTTCATGATCCTCTTCTATAAGAAGTTTGGTCTGATTGCGACCAGTGCTCTGGTTGCCAACCTGATCTTGATCGTCGGTATTATGTCACTGTTGCCAGGCGCAACGCTGAGTATGCCTGGTATCGCGGGTATCGTCTTAACCCTTGCGGTGGCGGTCGATGCGAACGTACTGATCAACGAACGTATTAAAGAAGAGTTGAGCAACGGGCGTACTGTTCAGCAGGCAATTGATGAAGGTTATCGCGGTGCATTCAGTTCCATCTTTGATGCGAACATCACCACGCTGATTAAAGTCATCATCCTGTACGCAGTGGGAACCGGGGCAATTAAAGGGTTCGCGATTACTACCGGTATCGGTGTGGCAACGTCGATGTTTACCGCGATTGTTGGTACGCGTGCCATCGTAAACCTGCTATATGGCGGCAAGCGCGTCAAGAAGCTGTCAATCTGAGGAGTGCGATGTGGCACAGGAATATACTGTTGAACAACTAAACCACGGCCGTAAAGTCTATGACTTTATGCGCTGGGACTACTGGGCTTTTGGCATCTCTGGTCTGCTGTTAATCGCCGCTATCGTCATTATGGGCGTGCGCGGCTTTAACTGGGGGCTGGATTTCACCGGTGGTACGGTTATCGAAATTACGCTCGAAAAACCGGCTGAAATTGATGTAATGCGTGATGCATTGCAAAAAGCGGGTTTTGAAGAGCCGATGCTGCAAAACTTTGGTAGCAGCCACGACATCATGGTTCGTATGCCGCCTGCCGAAGGTGAAACCGGCGGTCAGGTGCTGGGCAGCCAGGTTCTGAAGGTGATTAACGAATCCACCAATCAGAACGCGGCGGTGAAGCGTATTGAGTTCGTCGGTCCGAGCGTGGGTGCAGACCTTGCACAAACTGGCGCAATGGCGCTGATGGCGGCGTTGCTGTCTATCCTCGTGTACGTAGGTTTCCGCTTTGAGTGGCGACTGGCGGCAGGGGTCGTTATCGCGCTGGCGCACGACGTGATCATTACGCTGGGTATTTTGTCGTTATTCCATATCGAGATTGACCTGACCATTGTGGCATCGCTGATGTCGGTCATCGGTTACTCGCTTAACGACAGTATCGTGGTATCGGACCGTATTCGTGAAAACTTCCGCAAGATCCGTCGCGGTACACCTTACGAAATCTTTAACGTGTCCTTGACCCAGACGCTGCACCGTACCTTGATCACATCCGGTACTACCTTGATGGTTATCCTGATGCTGTATCTCTTCGGTGGTCCGGTGCTGGAAGGCTTCTCGCTGACTATGCTTATCGGTGTTTCCATCGGTACGGCATCTTCCATCTATGTTGCATCGGCGCTGGCTCTGAAACTGGGCATGAAGCGTGAGCACATGCTGCAGCAGAAAGTGGAAAAAGAAGGGGCGGATCAGCCGTCAATTCTGCCTTAATCAAGTTTCAGTTGATGTTGAAAATCCCGGTCAGAGGATCGGGATTTTTTATATGAGATGATTGCGAAAATCTCCCCATCTTGGGAAACTGCGCGTAACCCTACATTTTATCCAGGTAACTTTTCATGGCTATCATCCCAAAAAACTATGCGCGGTTAGAAAACGGTTATCGCGAAAAGGCGCTGAAACTCTATCCGTGGGTGTGCGGACGTTGCTCCCGTGAGTTTGTTTACTCCAACCTGCGTGAGCTTACCGTTCACCACATTGATCATGACCATACCAATAACCCGGAAGATGGTAGTAACTGGGAATTGTTGTGTCTGTATTGCCACGATCATGAGCATTCGAAATATACCGAAGCGGATCAGTATGGTACGACGGTTATCGCAGGGGAAGATGCGCAGAAAGATGTCGGTGAAGCGAAATACAACCCTTTCGCTGATTTAAAAGCGATGATGAATAAGAAGAAGTGATAAAAAATGCCGGATGTTGCATCCGGCATTTCAACTATTAGAAGTTGTAACCTACCACCAGGTAACCACCCCAACCGGTAGAGCGAACGTTGAAGTTGCCGTTACCGAAGTTCAGCTCTGCATCGTCGTTCCACTGACCACCGTCGTGCCAGTAACGAGCAACGACAGAGTAGTGCCAGTGATCATAGTTCAGAGCCAGAATATGGCTGGAAGCGATAGAGTTATTGGTACGCGTCTTAATACCGTTGATTGCGTTACCGCTGTCATCACCCAGATCGGAACCCCAGTCAAAGTTGGTGAAACCGATGTAGCTTAACTGACCGCCCCACAGATCGGTAATCGGCACAAAGTATTTAACTTTGAAACGGTAACCGTCCCACTCGTTTTCGTTCGCTGCACCGTAGTTCTGCCACTGGTATTTCGCATACACGTTCAAGGACAGGCTCATCGGCAGGCCAGTGTCGATGTCCGTACCCAGACCCATGTACCAGGTGCTCTGGCGACCATCTTTATTACGACCCATGTCGTAAATGTAGTTGTTCGCGAAGTACCACTCTTTGAACGGACCGAAGCTAAGGTCAGTATTGGTCAGCTTGTCGATGGAGAAACGCGGTTCGATTTCCATAAACAGCGGAGAACCGTGGTTCCAGATACCTTTTGCATCGGAGTTACCGCCGAAGAATACCGGCGCATCCGCATAACCATAAAAGTCGAACCAGTCTTTTTTAGCGAATGCTTCGTACTCCAGGTAGGTATCGTTGCGGATCTGCGGTCCGAAACGGGTGTGATAACTTCCTACGACGTTAACGCTCTGGTGCCACCAGTCGGAGAGATACTGCGGTTTGTCGTTTTCAGCTGCGTTGACAGTAAAAGACGAAGAGAGCGCCAGTACCGCGCCGGCTGCCAGTAATGTTTTTTTCATATGTATGCCACTGTTTGAAAATCCCTTGCGGGAGTGAAAAAGGCGCAAATTGCGTTTCTAAATATTACGTATACAGAGGAGCCTATTATAAAAATCATTGCTCACAAAAATATGTTTCGTTTCACAGTTCTATCATTTACGTAATCGATTGCGTTCACGTTTACACATATTCGGGCGGGGATTGTACTGACTTTCACCCTTGTTGCAAACTTTTACTATCAATCCGGGTGATGTAAGCGGAGTAACAAAATAATAGGGGAAGATGTTGCGGGACGCACAAAACACCCCGCCAAACGTTTATTGCATAACAGGCTGAATGTCGTGAATGCGTACAAAGCCTAATTGTTCAGGCGTGATGCCATTTAACTGTAGTGGGATGTCAACATCGCTGGGCGCGAGGAGACTTGCTGGTGCATTAATCAATTGATTCTGCACATTGATTTCCTGAAAGTTATCTATTGTTCCCTGAATTTGTCCATATTCAACGGTTCCGCTGAATGCGGGTAAAGGGTCATTGGATTCGCCCTGAATCCGTAAGGTCAGCGTAGTGCCCTCTGCATTTGGCGCAATATCCATAAGCGACATTCGTAAGGTGCCGATCTGGCTTTCCAGACGTGCGGCTGTTTTCGAGCCCGGCAGAAGGTAAACCCCACTGCTGGATTTTTCATTCAGCCTGTTTTGCTGAGTGATTTTGACGGTCTCTTTATTGAGCTGCGTCATCTCTTTATTCAGCGTGCTGACGCTTTGTTTCATCTGGCGTACTTCGCTTTGCTGTACGCAGGCGCTTAAGCTGAACAGGCTTCCCAGCAGGAATAGTCGAATAACTTTAGTGTTCATAGGTCGTCCCTTTCTTGTCGCAATTAGCTTAATAGTAGAGCGTAAAAGCAGCGAAAACATCGCTCCTTTATCTCAAAAGCGTTGCGCCTTTGTTGTATCGTCAGTTCAGGGTAAAATAGGTTTCTGTTAACCACCTGGTCAGGACGCCGTATGCATTGCCCATTCTGTTTCGCCGTGGACACTAAGGTTATTGACTCTCGTCTCGTGGGCGAGGGTTCATCTGTACGCCGCCGTCGGCAGTGTCTGGTGTGTAATGAACGTTTCACCACTTTTGAGGTGGCGGAACTGGTTATGCCGCGCGTTGTAAAAAGCAACGACGTGCGCGAACCGTTTAATGAAGAGAAATTGCGCAGCGGAATGTTGCGGGCGCTGGAAAAACGTCCGGTAAGTTCCGACGACGTCGAAATGGCGATCAACCATATAAAGTCACAGCTACGTGCCACCGGTGAGCGTGAAGTGCCGAGCAAGATGATTGGCAATCTGGTGATGGAACAATTGAAAAAACTCGATAAAGTCGCCTATATCCGTTTTGCCTCTGTCTATCGCAGTTTCGAAGATATCAAAGAATTTGGCGAAGAGATCGCGCGCCTGGAGGATTAAACCGTGCAGGACGAGTATTACATGGCGCGGGCGCTAAAGCTGGCGCAACGAGGACGTTTCACTACTCACCCAAACCCAAATGTTGGGTGTGTCATTGTGAAAGATGGTGAAATTGTCGGCGAAGGTTACCATCACCGTGCGGGTGAACCACATGCCGAAGTACACGCGTTGCGTATGGCGGGTGAAAAAGTCAAAGGTGCGACCGCCTATGTCACACTCGAACCTTGCAGTCATCATGGTCGAACGCCGCCGTGCTGTGACGCACTCATCGCCGCTGGCGTAGCGCGCGTGGTCGCTGCGATGCAGGATCCGAACCCGCAGGTCGCTGGACGTGGACTTTACCGTCTGCAACAGGCTGGCATTGACGTCAGCCACGGGCTGATGATGAGTGAAGCCGAGCAATTGAATAAAGGCTTTCTCAAGCGGATGCGCACTGGCTTTCCTTATATCCAGTTAAAACTTGGCGCATCGCTTGATGGTCGCACGGCGATGGCGAGCGGTGAGAGCCAGTGGATCACTTCGCCTCAGGCGCGGCGCGATGTACAACGTCTGCGTGCGCAAAGTCATGCCATTTTAACCAGTAGCGCCACGGTGCTGGCGGACGATCCGGCCTTAACGGTGCGTTGGTCTGAACTGGATGAACAAACTCAGGCGCTCTATCCGCAACAAAATCTCCGCCAGCCGGTACGCATCGTCATTGACAGTCAGAATCGCGTGACGCCGGAACACCGCATCGTGCAGCAGCCAGGCGAGACCTGGTTTGCCCGAACGCAGGATGACACCCGCGAGTGGCCGGAAACAGTGCGCACTTTGCTGATCCCGGAACATAAAGGTCATCTGGATTTGGTTGTGCTGATGATGCAACTGGGCAAGCAACAAATTAATAGTGTGTGGGTAGAGGCGGGGCCAACGCTCGCTGGCGCACTGCTACAGGCTGGTTTAGTCGATGAGCTGATTGTCTATATCGCACCTAAACTTTTAGGTAGCGACGCCCGTGGATTATGTACGCTGCCAGGGCTTGAGAAATTAGCTGACGCCCCCCAATTTAAATTCAAAGAGATACGTCATGTAGGCCCGGATGTTTGCCTGCATTTAGTGGGTGCATGATCTCCCGGCTCGAAAGGGAAGCAGCGCACGAAATATTATGCTAAAATCCGCCCCCCTGCGGGGCCATACTCGAACCCGAAGGAAAAAAATGAACATTATTGAAGCTAACGTTGCTACCCCGGACGCTCGCGTCGCCATCACCATTGCGCGTTTCAACAACTTTATCAATGACAGCCTGCTGGAAGGTGCGATTGACGCACTGAAACGTATTGGTCAGGTAAAAGATGAAAACATTACCGTTGTTTGGGTGCCAGGTGCCTATGAGCTGCCGCTGGCGGCTGGTGCACTGGCTAAAACCGGTAAATACGATGCGGTGATCGCGCTGGGTACGGTTATTCGTGGTGGCACTGCCCACTTTGAATACGTCGCTGGTGGTGCAAGCAACGGCCTGGCGCATGTTGCCCAGGACAGCGAAATTCCGGTTGCTTTTGGGGTTCTGACCACTGAAAGCATTGAACAAGCGATCGAACGTGCTGGCACCAAAGCTGGTAACAAAGGTGCAGAAGCTGCACTGACCGCGCTTGAAATGATTAATGTATTGAAAGCCATCAAGGCCTGAAATTAGTAAGGGGAAATCCGTGAAACCTGCTGCTCGTCGCCGCGCTCGTGAGTGTGCCGTCCAGGCGCTCTACTCCTGGCAGTTGTCCCAGAACGACATCGCTGATGTTGAATACCAGTTCCTGGCTGAACAGGATGTAAAAGACGTTGACGTCCTGTACTTCCGTGAGCTACTGGCCGGGGTGGCGACTAACACCGCATACCTCGACGGACTGATGAAGCCATATCTTTCGCGCCTGCTGGAAGAGCTGGGCCAGGTAGAAAAAGCAGTACTACGCATTGCGCTGTACGAGCTGTCTAAACGTAGCGATGTGCCGTATAAAGTGGCCATTAACGAAGCGATCGAACTGGCGAAATCGTTCGGCGCAGAAGACAGCCATAAGTTCGTCAACGGCGTACTCGATAAAGCAGCACCTGTGATTCGCCCTAACAAAAAGTGATATCCAGGCCGGCAGAGTAACGGAAAGCATGTCCGTACTCTCCGGCCTTTTCTTTTTTACCTGCTGAGGCATAACGTATGGCATGTGGCGAGTTCTCCCTGATTGCCCGTTATTTTGACCGTGTAAGAAGCTCTCGTCTTGATGTCGAACTTGGCATCGGTGACGATTGTGCACTTCTCAATATCCCCGAGAAACAGACCCTGGCGATCAGTACTGATACGCTGGTGGCGGGCAACCACTTCCTCCCTGATATCGATCCTGCGGATCTGGCGTATAAAGCACTGGCAGTAAACTTAAGCGATCTGGCGGCGATGGGCGCTGATCCGGCCTGGTTGACGCTGGCATTGACTTTACCGAACGTAGACGAAGCGTGGCTTGAATCTTTCAGCGACAGTCTTTTCGATCTGCTTAATTATTACGATATGCAACTCATTGGCGGCGATACCACGCGTGGACCGCTGGCGATGACGTTGGGTATCCACGGCTTTGTTCCGATGGGTCGAGCCTTAACGCGCTCTGGTGCTAAGCCGGGCGACTGGATTTACGTGACCGGTACGCCGGGCGATAGCGCCGCCGGGCTGGCGATTTTGCAAAATCGTTTGCAAGTTGCCGATGCTAAAGATGCGGAGTATTTAATCAAACGTCATCTCCGTCCGTCGCCGCGTATTTTACAGGGGCAGGCATTGCGCGATCTGGCGAGTTCAGCCATCGATCTCTCTGACGGTCTGATCTCCGACCTCGGCCATATCGTGAAAGCCAGCGACTGCGGCGCACGTATTGACCTGGCATTGCTGCCGTTTTCTGATGCGCTTTCTCACCATGTTGAACCTGAACAGGCGTTGCGCTGGGCGCTCTCTGGCGGTGAAGATTACGAGTTGTGTTTCACTGTGCCGGAACTGAACCGTGGCGCGCTGGATGTGGCTCTCGGACACCTGGGCGTACCGTTTACCTGTATCGGGCAAATGACCGCCGATATCGAAGGGCTTTGTTTTATTCGTGACGGCGAACCTGTCACGTTAGACTGGAAAGGATATGACCATTTTGCCACGCCATAAAGATGTCGCGAAAAGTCGCCTGAAGATGAGTAATCCGTGGCATTTGCTTGCTGTCGGATTCGGAAGTGGATTAAGCCCGATCGTTCCTGGGACGATGGGCTCGCTGGCGGCGATTCCGTTCTGGTATCTGATGACCTTTTTGCCCTGGCAGCTCTATTCGCTGGTGGTGATGCTGGGGATCTGTATCGGTGTCTATCTTTGCCATCAGACGGCGAAAGATATGGGCGTGCACGATCACGGCAGTATCGTCTGGGACGAATTTATTGGCATGTGGATCACCCTGATGGCGCTGCCGACCAATGACTGGCAGTGGGTTGCCGCCGGGTTTGTGATTTTCCGTATTCTGGATATGTGGAAACCGTGGCCGATCCGCTGGTTTGATCGCAATGTGCATGGCGGCATGGGGATCATGATCGATGATATTGTCGCTGGGGTGATTTCTGCTGGAATACTCTATTTTATCGGCCATCACTGGCCGATGGGTATTCTGTCGTAGGCCGAATAAGGCGTTCACGCCGCATCCAGCGGTTGCGCACCGATGCCTGATACGACGCTTGTTGCGTCTTATCAGGCCAGGATTTCTATTTAAATCCCACCACCGGATGCGGTTTATACGGCGTTTCCAGTTCGGCAATTTGTTCCGGCTTCAAGGTGATATCCACTGCGTTCAACAGCTCATCAAGCTGTTCTTCGCGCGAAGTTCCGATAATCGGCGCGGCAATGCCCGGTTTGCTCAATAGCCACGCCAGCGCCACTTGTGCTCGCGTAGCCCCCAATTCTTCACTCACGCCCGTTAATCGTTCTGCAATCTGCGCGTCATTTTCGTCGCTTTCGTTGTAGAGATTTTTTCCTACTTCATCGGAAACTAATCGTGCGGTGGTTTCTCCCCACGGACGAGTCAGACGTCCCCGCGCCAGCGGGCTCCACGGGATCACCGCGACGCCCTCCTGATAACATAGCGGCAGCATCTCGCGTTCTTCTTCGCGATAAATCAGATTGTAGTGATCCTGCATACTGACAAACTGCGCCCAGCCGTGCTGTTTTTGCAGCTCCAGAGCCTGAGCAAACTGCGAGGCGTGCATGGATGACGCACCGATATAACGCGCTTTCCCGGCTTTTACCACATCGTTCAGGGCTTCAAGAGTCTCTTCGATCGGCGTGTTGTAATCCCAGCGATGAATTTGCAGGATATCAACATAATCCATGCCGAGACGGCGCAGGCTGTCGTCAATAGAGCGCAGAATTTGTGCGCGGGATAATCCTTCTGGCAAATCACCGACACGATGGAATACTTTGGTGGCAACGACCACGTCTTCACGGCGGGCGAAATCCCGCAATGCGCGACCGACGATCTCTTCGCTGCTGCCGTCAGAATAGCTGTTGGCGGTATCAAAGAAATTTATGCCGCCTTCCAGCGCACGTTTGATGATTGGACGGCTGCTCTCTTCCGGCAGTGTCCATGCGTGATTACCGCGATCTGGCTCGCCAAATGTCATACAGCCAAGGCAAAGTCGGGAAATGCGAAGGTCGGTTTTTCCTAAGGGGTTGTATTGCATGCTGCCACTCCTGCCATGAATAATTTCTTAAGCATAGCAGCAGTGGAGTAGGGATTATGCCAGCCAGGCCTTGATTTTGGCTTCCATTCCGGCGGCATCGAGGCCGAGCTCGGCGCGCATTTCTTCCTGAGTTCCTTGCGGAATAAAGAAGTCCGGCAGGCCAATGTTCAGTACCGGCACCGGTTTACGATGAGCCATCAGCACTTCGTTCACGCCACTGCCCGCGCCGCCCATAATGGCGTTTTCTTCAACGGTGACCAGCGCCTCATGGCTGGCGGCCATTTCCAGAATTAACGCTTCATCAAGCGGCTTCACAAAACGCATATCGACCAGCGTAGCGTTCAGCGATTCGGCGACTTTCGCCGCTTCTGGCATTAGCGTACCAAAGTTGAGGATCGCTAGCTTTTCACCACGACGCTTCACGATGCCTTTGCCAATCGGCAGTTTTTCCAGCGGCGTCAGCTCCACGCCGACGGCATTGCCGCGCGGGTAGCGCACCGCTGACGGCCCCTCGTTATAGTGATAGCCGGTATGGAGCATTTGGCGACATTCGTTTTCATCGCTCGGGGTCATAATGACCATTTCCGGAATGCAGCGCAGGTAAGAGAGATCAAACGCGCCCTGATGGGTTTGACCGTCAGCACCAACAATGCCCGCGCGGTCGATGGCGAACAGAACCGGTAGCTTTTGAATCGCCACGTCATGCAGTACCTGATCATAGGCGCGTTGCAGGAAGGTGGAGTAGATCGCCACGATTGGTTTGTACCCCCCAATCGCCAGACCCGCAGCAAAGGTCACTGCGTGTTGCTCAGCGATTGCCACATCAAAATAGCGATCCGGGAATTTACGTGAGAATTCGACCATGCCAGAACCTTCACGCATCGCCGGAGTAATCGCCATCAGCTTGTTGTCTTTCGCTGCGGTTTCGCACAACCAGTCGCCAAAGATTTTTGAATAGCTCGGCAAACCGCCGCTACTTTTCGGCAAACAACCGCTGGAGGGATCAAATTTAGGCACGGCGTGGAAGGTGATAGGGTCTTTTTCTGCCGGTTCATAACCACGACCTTTTTTAGTCATGATATGCAGGAACTGTGGGCCTTTCAGGTCGCGCATGTTCTTAAGCGTAGTGATTAGCCCCAGCACATCGTGACCGTCAACCGGGCCGATGTAGTTAAAGCCCAGCTCTTCAAACAACGTGCCAGGCACTACCATGCCTTTAATATGTTCTTCGGTACGTTTGAGCAGCTCTTTAATGGGTGGCACGCCAGAGAAAACTTTTTTCCCGCCTTCGCGCAGTGAAGAGTAAAGCTTACCAGAAAGTAGCTGCGCCAGATGGTTGTTGAGCGCGCCGACATTTTCGGAAATCGACATTTCATTGTCGTTAAGGACAACCAGCATATCAGGACGGATATCACCCGCATGGTTCATTGCTTCAAACGCCATGCCAGCGGTAATCGCGCCATCGCCAATGACACAGACGGTGCGGCGATTTTTGCCTTCTTTCTCGGCAGCAACCGCAATACCAATTCCGGCACTGATGGAGGTTGATGAATGCCCGACGCTTAATACGTCATATTCGCTTTCGCCGCGCCACGGGAACGGATGCAGGCCGCCTTTCTGACGGATGGTGCCGATTTTGTCGCGGCGTCCGGTCAAAATTTTATGCGGATAAGCCTGATGCCCCACATCCCAAATCAATTGGTCAAAAGGAGTGTTGTAGACATAGTGCAGCGCCACGGTCAGTTCGACCGTGCCCAGCCCGGAGGCGAAGTGCCCGCTGGAACGGCTCACGCTGTCGAGTAAATAGCGGCGCAGTTCGTCGCAGAGTTTCGGTAAACTCTCTTTTGGCAACAGTCGTAACTCTTGGGTGGAGTCGACCAGTGCCAGGGTCGGGTATTTGGCAATATCAAAACTCATCAGGGGCCTATTAATACTTATTGTTTATTTATTACGCTGGATGATGTAGTCCGCTAGCGCTTCCAGTGCCGAGGTATCGAGTGACTGTTCAGCCAGTTGTTTCAGCGACTGACGGGCATCGTCGATCAGATCCCGGGCTTTCTTCCGGGCTTGCTCAAGACCCAGAAGTGCAGGGTAGGTACTTTTACCAAGTTGCTGGTCGGCACCCTGGCGTTTACCCAACGTTGCAGTATCTCCCACCACATCCAGGATGTCATCCTGAACCTGGAAGGCAAGGCCGATGCTCTCTGCATACTTGTCGAGTATAGGCAGTGCATTTCGTCCTTTATCTCCGGCGCTTAATGCACCAAGGCGAACGGCGGCGCGAATCAATGCGCCGGTTTTATGACGATGAATACGCTCAAGCGCCTCCAGAGGTATGTGTTTGCCTTCTGCGTCTAAATCTAATGCCTGACCGCCGCACATTCCGGCAATACCGCTGGCATTTGCCAGTTCAGAAATCATCGCAATTCTGTCGCGATCTGATACTTCCGGCATATCGGCATCGCTTAAAATCGAAAACGCCAGCGTTTGTAAAGCATCGCCAGCAAGAATTGCGTTCGCTTCGCCAAACTTCACATGGCAGGTCGGCAACCCGCGACGCAGATCGTCATCATCCATTGCCGGTAAATCATCATGAATTAATGAGTAAGCGTGGATACACTCTACGGCGGCAGCGGGTGCGTCTAACGTGCTCATGCTAACGCCGAGCATTTGACCAGTAGCATAAACCAGGAACGGTCGCAGGCGCTTACCACCTAATAATGCGCCATACTGCATGGTTTCTACCACGGGAGTGTTCTGAAAGGGCAGTGGGGCGATAAAACGGCTCAGCGCCTGGTTGGCCTGCTTAACACAGGCTTCGAGTTGCTGCGGAAAGTCCATTACTCATTGTCCGGTGTAAAAGGTGTAGGAGAGGCGTCTTCGTTGTCAGACAGCAGGATTTGTACGCGCTGTTCGGCGTGTTGTAATTTGGCCTGCCCTTGACGTGCCAGCTGCACGCCACGTTCGAACTCGTTCAGTGCCTCTTCCAGCGGCAGGTCGCCACTTTCCAGACGGGTCACAATCTGTTCCAGCTCGCTTAGCGCCTTTTCAAAGCTGGCGGGCGCCTCATTTTTCTTCGGCATAATGAATGTCTGACTCTCAATATTTTACGCCCCGCCATGGTAACGGACTCAGGGCAAATAGCAAATAACGCGCAATGGTAAGGTGATGTGCGCAGCAAAGCGATGTTAGTGGTATACTTCCGCGCCTGGATGCAGCCGCAGGTGTGGGCTGCTGTATTTTTCCCTATACAAGTCGCTTAAGACTTGCCAACGAACCATTGCCGCCATGAAGTTTATCATTAAATTGTTCCCGGAAATCACCATCAAGAGCCAATCTGTGCGCTTGCGCTTTATAAAAATCCTTACCGGGAATATTCGTAACGTTTTAAAGCACTATGATGAGACGCTCGCTGTCGTCCGCCACTGGGATAACATCGAAGTTCGCGCAAAAGATGAAAATCAGCGTCTGGCCATTCGCGATGCCCTGACCCGTATTCCGGGTATCCACCATATTCTCGAAGTCGAAGACGTGCCGTTTACTGACATGCACGATATTTTTGAGAAAGCGTTGGTTCAGTATCGCGATCAGCTGGAAGGTAAAACCTTCTGTGTACGCGTGAAGCGCCGTGGCAAACATGATTTTAGCTCGATTGATGTGGAACGTTACGTCGGCGGCGGTTTAAATCAGCATATTGAGTCCGCGCGCGTGAAGCTGACCAATCCGGATGTGACTGTCCATCTGGAAGTTGAGGACGATCGTCTCCTGCTGATCAAAGGCCGCTACGAAGGTATTGGCGGTTTCCCGATCGGCACCCAGGAAGATGTGCTGTCGCTGATCTCCGGCGGTTTCGACTCCGGTGTTTCCAGCTATATGTTGATGCGTCGCGGCTGCCGCGTGCATTACTGCTTCTTTAATCTCGGCGGCGCGGCGCACGAAATCGGCGTTCGTCAGGTGGCGCATTATCTGTGGAACCGTTTTGGCAGCTCTCACCGCGTGCGTTTTGTTGCGATTAACTTCGAGCCGGTCGTCGGGGAGATTCTTGAGAAAATCGACGACGGTCAGATGGGCGTTATCCTCAAACGTATGATGGTGCGTGCCGCGTCGAAAGTGGCTGAACGTTATGGCGTACAGGCGCTGGTCACCGGCGAGGCGCTGGGTCAGGTCTCCAGCCAGACGCTGACCAACCTGCGCCTGATTGATAACGTCTCCGATACGCTGATCCTGCGTCCGCTGATCTCTTACGACAAAGAGCACATCATCAACCTGGCTCGCCAGATTGGCACCGAAGACTTTGCCCGCACGATGCCGGAATATTGCGGTGTGATCTCCAAAAGCCCGACGGTGAAAGCGGTTAAATCGAAGATTGAAGCGGAAGAAGAGAAGTTCGACTTCAGCATTCTCGACAAAGTAGTTGAGGAAGCGAATAACGTTGATATCCGCGAAATCGCTCAGCAGACCGAGCAGGAAGTGGTGGAAGTGGAAACCGTCAATGGCTTCGGCCCGAACGACGTGATCCTCGATATTCGCTCTATCGATGAACAGGAAGATAAGCCGTTGAAAGTCGAAGGGATCGACGTGGTTTCTCTGCCGTTCTATAAACTGAGCACCAAATTTGGCGATCTCGACCAGAACAAAACCTGGCTGTTGTGGTGTGAGCGCGGGGTGATGAGCCGTCTGCAGGCGCTCTATCTGCGCGAGCAGGGCTTTAACAATGTGAAGGTGTATCGCCCGTAATTTGTGGTTTTTACGTCGCATCTGGTCAGATGCGACGTTTGCCGCATCCGACACTACTCGTAATAATTATAAATCCCTGCCGCCATCACCAGTTGTGATGCCACCTCATGGGCTTTCTCGCGCCCAACCAGCAGGTCAATAATTTTCAGACCAAAATCAATAGCCGTGCCCGGTCCCTGACTGGTCAACAGTTTTACCCGTGCATCCCAGACGACGCGCTTGTCCTGCCATTGTTCAGCGGGAATTTTGTCTTTCAGCGTTGGGAAACCGGTCATATTGCCAATCGGGAAGATATCGTGCGGCACCAGCACGATAGCTGGTGTGGCGCAAATAGCGGCAACGATACGCCCGGAACGGTGGAACTGTTTAACAGTTTCGACCAGCAGGGTGCTATCGCGAAAACACTCCGCGCCTTTAATGCCGCCAGGCAGCACGATCACGTCATATTCGCCATCCGCCACTTCGACCAGCGGCGCATCCGCCAGCAGCTTCACGCCGCGCGAGCAGGTAATTGCCAGGTTGCCATCGCTGGCGACGCTTGCAGTGGTGACATTAATACCACCGCGAACCAGCAGATCGATAGTGGTGACCGCTTCGGTTTCTTCACTACCAGGGGCGAGGCAGACCAGTGCCGATGCGCTCATATTCACTCTCCTTTCTTTTTACCATTTCAAACAGGCGGGTGTTTTCCGGTACAGCAATCCCATGCGCGCGGGCGCGGCGTAAGAGAAAACCATTGATATAGTCGATTTCTGTATGGCGCATTGCGCGGATGTCCTGCAACATCGACGAAATGTTTTCTGCTGTGGCATCAATCACCTGCATCACGTAATCACGTAAATCTTCCGCTGAAGTATGATGCCCTTCGCGTTCGATCACCGCCGCGACTTCTTCGCATATCTGCATAATCTCTTGCGGGTGATGACGTAATTCACCGTTCGGGCAATTCCAGATGGCAGTGAGCGGATTAATCACACAGTTTACCGCCAGCTTGCGCCACAGCTCGGCGCGAATATTGTTATGCCAGGCAACGTCAGGCAACACGGTTTGCAAAATATCCGCCAGATAACTGTAATCACCGTCCTGTTGCCGTGCCGGGCCGATATGTGTGATACCGTTTGCCACGTGAATGATGACGTTGCCGTCGCGGCGCGCTGCATGGGTGGTCGTGCCCATCAGTAACGGTTGCCCGATGTTCTGTAACTCTTCAATGGTGCCCATGCCGTTGTGGATCAGCAGAATTGGCGTGGTTACAGGTAGCGTCGACGCCAGGCTTTTGACGGCATCAGATACTTGCCAGGCTTTCAGCGTCACCAGGAGTAGATCGCTGGTGGCCAGAAAATCAGGATCATTGGCGGTCAGCGATTCGTTAAATATCGAACCGTCTGTCTCCACCAGATTCACGCTACAATAAGGTTGCGGTACGCGCAGCCAGCCCTGAACCTCGTGACCTTGTTTGCAAAATGCTGTAAGCCATAATTGCCCTAAGGCACCGCATCCTAATACGGTAATTTTCATTGTTCCTCCTCACCCGCAACCACACCGGGTGTTCAATAAGGCTATCCCTTAATTGTGCATGGTGTTGTGACTATGCACAATTAAGGGATACGTCCTGGCGCAGGACTGTCTGTTATTTAACTTTGCAGGTATTATGCTTCGCATCAAAAATGAAGGGAGAGAAAAAGATGCCATCTTTCGATATTGTCTCTGAAGTTGATCTTCAGGAAGCGCGTAACGCGGTCGATAACGCGAGTCGCGAAGTAGAGTCTCGTTTTGACTTCCGTAACGTTGAAGCGTCGTTTGAGCTGAACGACGCTAACAAAACTATCAAAGTGCTGAGTGAGTCCGATTTCCAGGTCAATCAGTTGCTGGATATTCTGCGTGCCAAACTGCTGAAACGCGGCATTGAAGGCAGTTCGCTGGATGTACCGGAAAATATCGTTCATAGCGGTAAAACCTGGTTTGTGGAAGCGAAGCTGAAGCAGGGCATTGAGAGTGCGACCCAGAAGAAAATCGTCAAGATGATCAAAGACAGCAAACTGAAAGTGCAGGCGCAAATTCAGGGCGATGAGATCCGTGTGACCGGTAAATCCCGTGATGATTTGCAGGCTGTTATGGCGATGGTACGCGGTGGCGATCTCGGCCAGCCGTTCCAGTTCAAAAACTTCCGCGATTAATCTCGATAACGTGCGCTCTGTTCATGCCGGATGCGGCATGATCGCCTTAACTGGCCTGCAAAAGTTTGTGATTTCAAAAGATTACAGCAACTTTGTAGGCCTGATAAGCGTAGCGCATCAGGCAATTTAGCCTCGTTTTTATGCCTGGCGAATTGCCTGTTCAACCTCAAAGCGATTTGTCACTTTGCTGTCGATTTTCACGTAAGCCGAATGTTCTTCTTCTGCAATCAACACTTCTTTGACGCCAGCCGTTTCCAGTAAACGAACTTTTAACAAATCATTTGCGGCAACTTCAGCCGGGATTTCAATGCGCAAGCTGCTGACATACGGCGGTTCTTTCATCGTACTGGCGACCGCCAGCCACACCGCCGCCAGTATTGCACCTGCCAGAAAAACCCCCTGACCGTCAAACATGCCGTCAATCCAGCCGCCCAGAGAACCGCCAATCGCCACGCCAAGAAACTGGCTGGTGGAGTAAACACCCATCGCCGTGCCTTTGTAACCTGCTGGCGACTCTTTACTGATAAGTGAAGGCAGGAGGGCTTCCATCAGGTTAAACGCCACAAAGAAAAGCTGCACGCCGACCACTAACTGCCAGAACTGCGTTTGTGCGTTCCACAACACGATTTCCGCAACCACGATCAGCCCGACGCAGAAGACAAAGACCTGTTTCATTTTGCGCTTAACTTCGGCGTAGATAATGAAAGGCACAACCGAGCCAAAGGCGATTAACATCGTCGCCAGATAGACCTTCCAGTGTTCAGCTGCCGGAAAACCCGCGCCAGCCAGTTGCCCTGGCAGGGCAACAAACGTCGACATCAGCAACATGTGCAGACACATAATGCCGAAGTTGAGTTTCAGCAGGCGTGGTTCCGCCAGCACTTTACTGAAACTGCCTTTCACCATCCCGGACTCACGATTAAGTACGTGCGTGCGGCTGTTAGGCACAACCCAAATGGTCAACGCAATGCCGGTCGTTGCCAGAATAGCGATCATCCAGAATAGCGCATGTAGCCCAAGTTTGTGAGTGATGATCGGGCCAAGCACCATCGCAATGGCGAAGGTAATGCCAAAACTGACGCCGATAAATGCCATCGCTTTGGTACGGTTTTGTTCGCGAGTCAGATCAGAAAGTAGCGCCATAACGGCTGCGGCTATGGCGCCAGAACCTTGTAACGCACGACCCAGAATGATCCCCCAGATGGAGTCGGAAAGCGCGGCAATCACGCTACCCGCGACGAACACAGCTAACCCGCCAACGATAAGCGGTTTGCGGCCTATGCGGTCGGAAAGCAGGCCAAATGGAATCTGAAAAACGGCCTGAGTCAGACCATAAATGCCAATCGCAATACCGATCAACGCTTCACTGGCGCCTTGCAGAGCCATGCCGTACGTGGTCAGAACCGGCAGAACCATAAACATGCCCAGCATACGCAATGAAAATACGGTTCCTAAACCCCAGGTCGCGCGCCGCTCGCCTGGCGTCATTTTATAATCGTTCATTACCACCTCTGTTTTAAATTCGCGACTAGTGTAAAGCGGCAAACGAATGGGGTAAACATGCGGATTTTTTAGTAAATATTTCGTGAGGGATATGTTTCTAATGCTAAGAAAAAAGGTGCCGTAGCACCTTTTTTAACAGGGAAGTCGCAGTTACCAAACGCCAGCCAGCAGCGTATGCGAGTCTGGCACCATAAAATCAACTGACATCATTACCGAGAGGGCAGTGATGGCGATGATAGAGAAGCCGAACAGCTTGCGCGCCCAGATTCGGTCATCAGCAACTTTATAACCACGCAGGGCCATACCTAACCACCAGACACTGACTGCCGCAGCGACCACCAGATATTTGTATCCAGCGTAACCGCCAAGAGAGAGCATCAGCGTGGCAACAGCAAAGGCGATGATATACAGCGTGATGTGATTCTTCGCCACTGAAATGCCTTTCACTACCGGCAGTACCGGAATGTTCGCCGCCTGATAATCCTTGAAGCGGAAAATGGCGATGGCATAAGAGTGAGGCATTTGCCACAGGCTGAAGATAGCCAGCAGGATTGCAGCGCCGCTATCGAAGTCGCCTGTCACCGCACAGTAGCCGATCACCGGCGGCGCAGCGCCGGAGAGCGAACCAATCAACGTGCCGTAGACAGAGTGGCGTTTCATGTACAGGCTATAAACGCCAACATACACCACAAAGCCCATCACCCCCAGCCAGCAGGCCAGCGGATTCGCGCCAAACCACAGCAGCATAAAGCCAGCAATACCCAGCACGGTGGCGTACACCAGCGAGACAGCAGGAGAGATCAGGCCTTTAACCAGCACCCGATTCTTCGTCCTTTCCATCTTTCTGTCGATATCCCTGTCGATGTAGTTGTTAAACACACAACCCGACGCCACAACCAGTGACACTCCAACCAACGTGTAGATAAACAGGGGATAATCAATGCTGCCCTTTGAGGCCAGCAGGAATCCCCCAATCACCGAGATCAGGTTGCCAAAGATGATGCCTGGTTTCGTTACTTGCAGGTATTGCTTAAACATCATAACCGCCGCTCTTAGTGCATCATCATGTTGTAGTTGAGGTTCCACATGATCCAGATGGAGCCTACAACCAGAATCGCGATGATTAGCACGGTGAAGACAAACGCCGTCATGTTCCAGCCTTCATCTGATTTAGTATTCATGTGCAGGAAGCACACCAGATGCACCAGAACCTGTACCACTGCCATTGCCAGGATTGTTCCCAGAATTACGGCCGGAGAGGCAGAACCTGACATCACCATCCAGAACGGAATCACCGTCAGAATGATCGACAGGATAAAGCCTGTCATATAGGTTTTTACGCTGCCATGGGATGCGCCGCCGCTCACGTTAGAATGACTCATTACATCGCCCCCATCAGATAAACAACAGTGAACACACAGATCCACACCACATCCAGGAAGTGCCAGAACAGGCTCAGACACATGATGCGGGTACGGTTAGTGCTGGTCAGGCCACGACGGGCGATTTGCACCATCAGCACCGCCATCCAGATAAGACCGGAAGTGACGTGCAGACCGTGTGTCCCGACCAGCGCAAAGAACGCTGACAGGAAGCCGCTGCGATCCGGACCCATGTCGTTAACAATCAGATGATGGAATTCATAGAGTTCCATCCCGATAAATCCGGCACCAAACAACCAGGTCAACGCCAGCCAGGAGATAACCTGGCTTTTGTTGTTTTTGTACATGGCGATAGCCGCCATGCCGTAGGTGATGGAGCTGAACAACAGCAAGAAGGTTTCAACCAGAACGAACGGCAGTTCGAAAATGTCCTTACCTGTCGGGCCGCCTGCGGTGCCGTTCACCAGAACGGCATAGGTAGCAAACAAGATGGAGAACAGAATGCAGTCGCTCATCAGGTAGATCCAGAATCCGAAGATTTTGGTTCCGCCTGCATCGTGGTGCCCGTGTTCGTGCGCGTGGGCAGTCGCGTGCGTCAAAGTATCAGTTGCCATTTTTCAGCCCTGCCTTAGTAATCTCATCGAAATGCTGGTTTTCCAGTTTTTCGATTTCTGCCACCGGCACGTAGTAATCCACGTCCTCGTCGAAGCTTTTCACGATCCAGGTGATGATCATGCCTGCGAAGCCAACAATCGCCAGCCACCAGATATGCCAGATCATGGCGAAACCGAAGATGGTGGAGAAAGCCGCAATGACAATACCGGCGCCGCTGTTTTTCGGCATATGAATTTCTTCATAGTGGTCAGGCTTTTTGTACGCTTCGCCTTTCTCTTTCATTTCCCAGAATGCATCACGCTCGTGAACGTGCGGCACAACGGCAAAGTTATAGAACGGAGGCGGGGAAGAGGTTGCCCACTCCAGCGTACGGCCACCCCACGGGTCGCCAGTCAGATCACGGTTCTGGTCGCGGTCGCGAATAGAAACGTACATCTGAATCACGAGGCAGAGAATACCCAGCGCAATCAGTACCGCACCGCTGGCTGCAATCATCAGCATAGTGTGGAACTGCGGGTCAATCTGCTGGCTCAAACGACGGGTCATACCCATAAAGCCCAGCGCATACAGCGGCATAAAGGCAACGAAGAAGCCGATGATCCAGAACCAGAACGCGCGTTTACCCCAGGTTTCGTTCAGTTTGAAACCGAACGCTTTAGGCCACCAGTAGGTCATCCCTGCGAAGCAGCCGAAGACCACGCCGCCGATGATCACGTTATGGAAGTGCGCAATCAGGAACAGGCTGTTATGCAGAACGAAGTCCGCGCCCGGTACTGCCAGCAGCACGCCAGTCATACCGCCCACCGAGAAGGTGACGATAAAACCGATGGTCCACAGCATCGCGGAATGGAACACGATGCGACCCTGATACATGGTGAACAGCCAGTTGAAGATCTTCACCCCGGTCGGGATGGCGATAATCATTGTGGTGATACCAAAGAAGGCGTTTACGTTCGCGCCCGCACCCATCGTAAAGAAGTGGTGCAGCCAGACGATGAACGACAGCACGGTGATACAGACGGTTGCCCATACCAGCGAGGTATAACCAAACAGACGTTTACGCGAGAAGGTTGCCGCAATTTCGGAGAACACACCGAAAACAGGCAGGATCAGGATGTAAACTTCCGGATGTCCCCATGCCCAAATCAGGTTGATGTACATCATCATGTTGCCACCCATATCGTTGGTAAAGAAATGGGTGCCCAGATAGCGATCCAGGGTCAACAACGCGACGGTAACCGTCAGAATTGGGAAGGAAGCAATAATCAGAATGTTTGCGCACAATGATGCCCAGGTAAATACTGGCATCTTGAACATGGTCATGCCCGGTGCGCGCATCTTCAGAATGGTAACGAAGAAGTTGATACCAGTTAGCGTCGTACCAATACCGGATAGCTGGAGACTCCATATCCAGTAATCGACACCGACCCCCGGACTGTACTCTATTCCCGATAGCGGTGGATAGGCCAGCCAGCCGGTCTGCGCAAACTCGCCCACGCCGAGAGAAACGTTAACCAGAATCACACCAACAACGGTAAACCAGAAGCTTAAGTTGTTGAGGAACGGGAACGCAACGTCACGCGCGCCGATCTGCAGCGGAACCACCAGGTTCATCAGACCGATAACGAAAGGCATCGCCACGAAGAAGATCATAATCACGCCGTGCGCGGTGAAGATCTGATCGTAGTGGTGAGGCGGCAGGAAGCCCGCTTCGCCCGCTGAGGCAAGAGCCTGCTGGCTACGCATCATAATGGCGTCAGCAAAACCACGCAGCAGCATCACAATTGCCACGATGATATACATGATACCAAGGCGTTTATGGTCGACGGAGGTCAGCCACTCTTTCCACAGGTAGGTCCACTTACCGAAGTAAGTGATCAGGCCAACGAGCGCCAGACCTCCCAAAATAATGGCAGCGATCGTAACCATGACGATAGGTTCATGGAACGGGACTGCATCAAGTGATAATTTTCCGAACATCTTTATTCTTCCTCAACCCCTTTAATGGGCGGATTCCGCGTGGCTCATGTCCATGCCTTCCATACCTTCGTGTGCGCTGTGCTCACCTTCTGGCTGGGTCATGTCCATGCTCTTACCGTGAGCCATAAACTTGTTAATCACATCGGCAAACAAATCTGGTTTCACGTTGGAGAAATATTCCACCTGGTTGTATTCGCTAGGCGCGGCCAGTTTTTCGAACGCAGCAATGTCAGACATGGTGTTCGGCGACTGTTTGGCTTTTGCGACCCATTGGTCGAATGCGGCACGATCCGGTGTTGCGATAGCTTTGAACTTCATGCCTGAGAAGCCCGGGCCGCTGTAGCTGGCGGAGATACCGTCATAAGTACCGGGTTCGTTGGCGATCAGATGCAGGCGAGTCTGCATACCGGCCATGGCATAAATCTGGCTACCCAGACGCGGAATAAAGAAGGAGTTCATCACGGAGTTGGAGGTCACTTTGAAGTACACCGGAGTGTTCGCCGGGAAAGCGATTTCATTCACGGTTGCAATGCCCTGTTCCGGGTAGATGAAGAACCATTTCCAGTCCATGGAAACCACTTCGATGGTAATGGGCTTCTCGTCGTGTGCCAGCGGCTTGCTAGGCTCAAGAGCGTGAGTGGTTTTCCAGGTTAGTACCGCAAGGAAGATGATGATTAAGATAGGCACCGTCCAGACCACAGCTTCCACTTTATTGGAGTGTGACCAGTTCGGGCTGTACTTAGCATCTTTATTGCTCGCACGGTACTTCCAGGCGAAACCAACAGCCATCAAGATTGCGGGAATAACGACAATCAACATCAGGCCAAATGCCGTCAGTATCAGTGAACGTTGCTCCAGACCAATCTGTCCTTTGGGATCTAACAGCGCAGAATTACAACCACTGAGCAATACAGTGCCTGCAAATAATGACAACCATCCCAAACTTTTATTGTATTTCCTGAGTCTCATTTAACGACCTCAATTCCACGGGATCTGGTGGCGTTTAAAGTGTGTGGGCATTTTACGGGAAGGTTACATTACTGTAAACATGATTAAATTCCTGTTACTTGGATTTGGCTGTCAGGTCACATATGTTGCAAAACATATCAGGTTGATTTTAAGAAGCTGTTACAAAAGGGCGTTATAACGAAAGGGGACTACAGAAGGGGGTGGGGATGGCAATTGGTATAACCAATATCAAAATAAAACAATTATTTAACAAATAATCATCATTGAGGTGACAAATCAGGCGTAGGGAAATAAAGAGTCATTAGCTGAATCGTGTAAAAAAATAAAACATATAGATTCAGTCAATAATTTCAGAAATCTAAGCCGCACAAAAGAACAAATATTATTAAGCGATGCTGATGTTTATTTAGTCGTAATAATTACGCCGGGTGATTACTACAGCTAAATTATATTCACAGATTACGTCAGATGCGTTTTTCGTAGCGCCAGATAATCCAGAAAACCACCAAGCACGACGCCGCCCAGGGCGACTAAAACGCCGACTTCCAACAGCGCAGGCAGGAAAGAGAAGTGGGTCAAATCCAGCGCGTCCATTGTCAACAGCAGTAACCACACGGCTAACAGACCGACGCCCGCCGCCAGTGTCCACATGGCAAAAGCATAACCTGACGGATATTCGGTTCGTGGGATAAAGTTGTCGTTGACCCGTGTATATTCAAGCGTCTGGCGACAAACCAGCAGCAAAATAAGCCCTGGTACAGCGGCCGCAACAGAGAACAGATAAAACGTCGGCCAGCCGTGTGATTCAACAAACCAGCCCGCCACGGGGCCGACATATACCCGTCCGACAGCGGAAAGCGCCGAGAGCAGGGCAAACTGAGTAGCGGAGAATGACTTATTACACAGCGTCATTAACAGCGCCACAAATGCCGATGTGCCCATCCCGCCACACAGGTTTTCGAAAAAGACGGCTGCGCCCATGCTGTAGAGATGCTTATCAGTCACCGAAAGCAGCCAGTAACCGGCGTTGGACGCACCTTGTAAAAGGCCGAAAATCAGTAATGCACGGAACAGCGAAAGACGCTGCATCAGAATACCACCGTACAACGCGCCGACGATGGTCGCCAGCAGACCGAGCGTTTTGTTAACCACGCCCACTTCACCGGCATCAAACCCGACGCCGCGAATCAAAAAGGTGGTAGTCAGACTCATGGCGAAAGCATCGCCCAGCTTATACAGCACGATTAAAAGCAGAATCAGCCATGCGTTATTGCGACCGAAGAAATCACGTAACGGTGCTACAACGGCTTGTTCTAGTGTTTTGGGAACAGGAATAGTGTCGGTTGGTTCTGGCGCAAGCAACGTTGCGATAATACAGGGGATCAGCAGAGCCGCCATCAACCAGTACATGCCTTGCCAGCCCAGCCATTTATCTGCCAGCCATAAGGCTAAACCACCAGAAACCAGCATCCCTAAACGGTAACCCAGCACGCTGATTGCTGCACCTGCGCCACGTTCTTCCGCAGGAAGCACATCCGTTTTCCATGCATCAAAGACGATATCCTGAGAAGCGGAGCAAAAAGCGATAACCACCGCCAGTGCCGCCATCCAACGAAGTTGAGTACCCGGTTCGAGAAACCCCATCGCCGCAATCGCCAGTAACAGCAACGCTTGCGTAGCGAGCAGCCAGCCGCGTCGACGTCCGAGGAACGGCGGGGTATAGCGGTCCATCAGCGGCGACCAGAGGAATTTAAAGACGTATGCCTGACCCACCAGAGAGAAGAAACCAATGGTTTTAAGATCGATATTCTCGACGGTCATCCACGCCTGTAAGGTGCCGGATGTCAGGGCGAGCGGCAGCCCGGAAGCAAAACCCAGGATCAGCAAAATAGCTGAACGTGGCTGTTGGAAAATACGTAAATATTGACTGGACATGGGCGTCTACAGGCCCGATTTACACCGGGCCAGAGGGCAGAAATTAACGTGCGTTCTGCTTGATAAATTCGTGGATGCTGGTGTCCTGAGACATATCAGCAATGGTGTCGGTCAGCACACTGTTAACCGCATCGGCGATGTTTTTGTTGGAGGCCTGGAATGCACCTTCAACGTTGTAGCTGGCACGATAGTTTTTAGTCATTTTGTTGCCATTCTGCGCGGTGGCAATGATGGCGATATCTGCTTTAGTAGCAATGTTGTAGCGCACGTTGCCCTGGGACACGTCGGCATACAGTTGGCTAACGATGATTTGCAGATTAACCGGGCCATTCGGGCCAACCATATAACCGCGAGCGGTCATCTGTTTTTCCAGCACTTCTTGCAGCAGGAAACGCAGATCGCGGGAAGCGGTCAGGGTAACGATTTGATTATCGCGGGTGACTTTTGCCAGCGCCTGATCGGTACGCTGATCGGCACCATTAATGCTAACGGTGATGCCCATCAGACTTGGATCTTGCTGTGGCAGCGTCATCGTCGGAGAAACTTCAATGGTTGTTGGCGGTTTTGCACATCCTGCAAGCATAAACAGAGCAACTAACGGGAAGAGGATTTTTTTGAACATGTTCTGGCTCTCAGAGACTTTTTAGCGTGTTTGGTAAAGATTCCCGCCATCATAACATCGCCAACGACGAGGGGAAGTGGGTAAGACATGTAAATTCATTATGTTGACGAAATAATCGCCTTGGGTAAAAGAAACACCGATGTGAAGCCGGTGAATCAATCTTTAAATCAGTAAACTTCATACGCTTGACAGAAAAAATAGGATGAAAGCTAATTATTTGTTGTTAAGCTGTAATGGAAACGGTTAAAGCGGCTAGTATTTAAAGGGATGGGTGACATCTCAGCGTTGTCGGAGGAGATATTTCATGATGATACGTGAGCGGATAGAAGAAAAATTAAGGACGGCGTTCCAACCCGTATTCCTCGAAGTTGTGGATGAAAGCTATCGTCACAATGTCCCAGCCGGCTCTGAAAGCCATTTTAAAGTTGTGCTGGTCAGCGATCGTTTTATGGGTGAACGTTTTCTGAATCGTCATCGAATGATTTACAGTACTTTAGCGGAGGAACTCTCTACTACCGTTCATGCGCTGGCTCTGCATACTTATACCATTAAAGAGTGGGAAGGATTGCAGGATACCATCTTTGCTTCTCCTCCCTGTCGTGGAGCTGGAAGCATTGCCTAAACGCATTTGCAACAGTTAGCGTTTTTCCAGTATGTTGTTAAAGATTTTATGAAAAACGGCCTGCGGGCCGTTTTGTTTTGTCTGGATTTTGCGCTTTTTGCCCAGCATTCAGACGAAAATTACCTGAGAATTGTGAAAAAATACGCGGCAGCGCGCAATAACCGTTCTCGACTCATAAAAGTGATGCCGCTATAATGCCGCGTCCTATTTGAATGCTTTCGGGATGATTCTGGTAACAGGGAATGTGATTGATTATAAGAACATCCCGGTTCCGCGAAGCCAACAACCTGTGCTTGCGGGGTAAGAGTTGACCGAGCACTGTGATTTTTTGAGGTAACAAGATGCAAGTTTCAGTTGAAACCACTCAAGGCCTTGGCCGCCGTGTAACGATTACTATCGCTGCTGACAGCATCGAGACCGCTGTTAAAAGCGAGCTGGTCAACGTTGCGAAAAAAGTACGTATTGACGGCTTCCGCAAAGGCAAAGTGCCAATGAATATCGTTGCTCAGCGTTATGGCGCGTCTGTACGCCAGGACGTTCTGGGCGACCTGATGAGCCGTAACTTCATTGACGCCATCATTAAAGAAAAAATCAATCCGGCTGGCGCGCCGACTTACGTTCCGGGCGAATACAAGCTGGGTGAAGACTTCACCTACTCTGTAGAGTTTGAAGTTTATCCGGAAGTTGAACTGCAGGGTCTGGAAGCGATTGAAGTTGAAAAACCGATCGTTGAAGTGACCGACGCTGACGTTGACGGTATGTTAGATACTCTGCGTAAACAGCAGGCGACCTGGAAAGAAAAAGACGGCGCTGTTGAAGCAGAAGACCGTGTGACCATCGACTTCACTGGTTCTGTAGACGGCGAAGAGTTCGAAGGCGGTAAAGCGTCTGATTTCGTATTGGCGATGGGCCAGGGTCGTATGATTCCGGGCTTTGAAGACGGTATCAAAGGCCACAAAGCGGGCGAAGAGTTCACCATCGACGTGACCTTCCCGGAAGAGTACCACGCAGAAAACCTGAAAGGTAAAGCAGCGAAATTCGCTATCAACCTGAAGAAAGTTGAAGAGCGTGAACTGCCGGAACTGACTGCTGAATTCATCAAACGTTTCGGCGTTGAAGATGGTTCCGTAGAAGGTCTGCGCGCTGAAGTGCGTAAAAACATGGAGCGCGAGCTGAAGAGCGCCATCCGTAACCGCGTTAAGTCTCAGGCGATCGAAGGTCTGGTAAAAGCTAACGACATCGACGTACCGGCTGCGCTGATCGACAGCGAAATCGACGTTCTTCGTCGTCAGGCTGCACAGCGTTTCGGTGGCAACGAAAAACAAGCTCTGGAACTGCCGCGCGAACTGTTCGAAGAACAGGCTAAACGCCGCGTAGTTGTTGGTCTGCTGCTGGGCGAAGTTATTCGCGCCAACGAGCTGAAAGCTGACGAAGAGCGCGTGAAAGGCCTGATCGAAGAGATGGCTTCTGCATACGAAGATCCGAAAGAAGTTATCGAATTCTACAGCAAAAACAAAGAACTGATGGACAACATGCGCAATGTTGCTCTGGAAGAACAGGCTGTTGAAGCTGTACTGGCGAAAGCGAAAGTGACTGAAAAAGAAACCACTTTCAACGAGCTGATGAACCAGCAGGCGTAATTTAAGCAGCATAACGCGCTAAATTCGCACAAAGGCCCGTCACCGCCAGGTGGTGGGCTTTTTTTTGTCATGAATTTTGCATGGAACCGTGCGAAAACCCTCTTTCGGTGTTAGCGTAACAACAAAAGATTGTTATGCTTGAAATAGGATGATGCCGAACCCATAACACAGGGACTAGCTGATAATCCGTCCATAAGGTTACAATCGGTACAGCAGGTTTTTTCAATTTTATCCAGGAGACGGAAATGTCATACAGCGGCGAACGAGATAACTTTGCACCCCATATGGCGCTGGTGCCGATGGTCATTGAACAGACCTCACGCGGTGAGCGCTCTTTTGATATCTATTCTCGTCTACTTAAGGAACGCGTCATTTTTCTGACTGGCCAGGTTGAAGACCACATGGCTAACCTGATTGTGGCGCAGATGCTGTTCCTGGAAGCAGAAAATCCAGAAAAAGATATCTATCTGTACATTAACTCCCCAGGCGGGGTGATCACTGCCGGGATGTCTATCTATGACACCATGCAGTTTATCAAGCCTGATGTCAGCACCATTTGTATGGGCCAGGCGGCCTCGATGGGCGCTTTCTTGCTGACCGCAGGGGCAAAAGGTAAACGTTTCTGCCTGCCGAATTCGCGCGTGATGATTCACCAGCCGTTGGGCGGCTATCAGGGCCAGGCGACCGATATCGAAATTCATGCCCGTGAAATTCTGAAAGTTAAAGGGCGCATGAATGAACTTATGGCGCTTCATACGGGTCAATCATTAGAACAGATTGAACGTGATACCGAGCGCGATCGCTTCCTTTCCGCCCCTGAAGCGGTGGAATACGGTCTGGTCGATTCGATTCTGACCCATCGTAATTGATGCCAGAGGCGCAACTGTGCCGCTATACTTATCCAGGGCGGCACAACGCTGTAAGCGGCTTGCGCCTGAGAATGGCATTTGCGTCGTCGTGTGCGGCACAAAGAACAAAGAAGAGGTTTTGACCCATGACAGATAAACGCAAAGATGGCTCAGGCAAATTGCTGTATTGCTCTTTTTGCGGCAAAAGCCAGCATGAAGTGCGCAAGCTGATTGCCGGTCCATCCGTGTATATCTGCGACGAATGTGTTGATTTATGTAATGACATCATTCGCGAAGAGATTAAAGAAGTTGCACCGCATCGTGAACGCAGTGCGCTACCGACGCCGCATGAAATTCGCAACCACCTGGACGATTACGTTATCGGTCAGGAACAGGCGAAAAAAGTGCTGGCGGTCGCGGTATACAACCACTACAAACGTCTGCGCAACGGCGATACCAGCAATGGCGTCGAGTTGGGCAAAAGTAACATTCTGCTGATCGGTCCGACGGGTTCCGGTAAAACGCTGCTGGCCGAAACTCTGGCGCGTCTGCTGGACGTCCCATTCACCATGGCCGACGCGACCACGCTGACCGAAGCCGGTTATGTGGGCGAAGACGTTGAAAACATCATTCAGAAGCTGTTGCAAAAGTGCGATTACGACGTACAGAAAGCACAGCGTGGGATTGTCTACATCGATGAAATCGACAAGATTTCTCGTAAGTCGGACAATCCTTCTATTACCCGAGACGTTTCCGGTGAAGGCGTACAGCAGGCACTGTTGAAACTGATCGAAGGTACGGTTGCCGCCGTCCCACCGCAGGGGGGACGTAAGCATCCGCAGCAGGAATTCTTGCAGGTAGATACCTCTAAGATCCTGTTTATCTGTGGTGGTGCGTTCGCTGGTCTGGATAAAGTCATTTCCCATCGTGTAGAAACCGGTTCCGGCATTGGTTTTGGCGCGACGGTAAAAGCGAAATCTGACAAAGCAAGCGAAGGTGAACTGCTGGCGCAGGTTGAACCAGAAGATCTGATTAAGTTTGGTCTGATCCCTGAGTTCATCGGTCGTCTGCCAGTTGTCGCAACGCTGAATGAACTGAGCGAAGAAGCCCTGATTCAGATCCTCAAAGAGCCGAAAAACGCCCTGACCAAGCAGTATCAGGCGCTGTTTAATCTTGAGGGCGTGGATCTGGAATTCCGTGACGAGGCGCTGGATGCTATCGCTAAGAAAGCGATGGCGCGTAAAACCGGTGCTCGTGGTCTGCGCTCCATCGTAGAAGCTGCGCTGCTCGATACCATGTACGATCTGCCGTCCATGGAAGATGTCGAAAAAGTGGTTATCGACGAGTCGGTAATTGATGGGCAAAGCAAACCGTTGCTGATTTATGGCAAGCCGGAAGCTCAGCAGGCATCTGGTGAATAATTAACCATTCCCATACAATTAGTTAACCAAAAAGGGGGGATTTTATCTCCCCTTTAATTTTTCCTCTATTCTCGGCGTTGAATGTGGGGGAAACATCCCCATATACTGACGTACATGTTAATAGATGGCGTGAAGCACAGTCGTGTCATCTGATTACCTGGCGGAAATTAAACTAAGAGAGAGCTCTATGAATCCTGAGCGTTCTGAACGCATTGAAATCCCCGTATTGCCGCTGCGCGATGTGGTGGTTTATCCGCACATGGTCATCCCCTTATTTGTTGGGCGGGAAAAGTCTATCCGTTGTCTGGAAGCGGCGATGGACCATGATAAAAAAATTATGCTGGTCGCGCAGAAAGAAGCTTCAACGGATGAGCCGGGTGTAAACGATCTTTTCACTGTCGGGACCGTGGCCTCTATATTGCAGATGCTGAAACTGCCTGACGGCACCGTCAAAGTGCTGGTTGAGGGGTTACAGCGCGCGCGTATTTCTGCGCTCTCTGACAATGGCGAACACTTTTCTGCGAAGGCGGAGTATCTGGAGTCGCCGACCATTGATGAGCGGGAACAGGAAGTGCTGGTGCGTACCGCAATCAGCCAGTTCGAAGGCTACATCAAGCTGAACAAAAAAATCCCACCAGAAGTGCTGACGTCGCTGAACAGCATCGACGATCCGGCGCGGCTGGCGGATACCATTGCCGCGCATATGCCGCTGAAACTGGCTGACAAACAGTCCGTTCTTGAGATGTCCGACGTTAACGAACGTCTGGAATATCTGATGGCAATGATGGAATCGGAAATCGATCTGCTGCAGGTTGAGAAACGCATTCGCAACCGCGTTAAAAAGCAGATGGAGAAATCCCAGCGTGAGTACTATCTGAACGAGCAAATGAAAGCTATTCAGAAAGAACTCGGTGAAATGGACGACGCACCGGACGAAAACGAAGCCCTGAAGCGCAAAATCGACGCGGCGAAGATGCCGAAAGAGGCAAAAGAGAAAGCGGAAGCAGAGTTGCAGAAGCTGAAAATGATGTCTCCGATGTCGGCAGAAGCGACCGTGGTGCGTGGCTATATCGACTGGATGGTGCAGGTGCCGTGGAATGCGCGTAGCAAGGTCAAAAAAGACCTGCGTCAGGCGCAAGAAATCCTTGATACCGACCATTATGGTCTGGAGCGCGTGAAAGATCGTATCCTTGAGTATCTTGCGGTTCAAAGCCGTGTCAACAAAATCAAGGGACCGATCCTCTGCCTGGTTGGGCCGCCGGGGGTAGGTAAAACTTCTCTGGGGCAGTCCATCGCCAAAGCTACCGGACGTAAATATGTCCGTATGGCGCTGGGCGGCGTGCGTGATGAAGCGGAAATCCGTGGTCACCGCCGTACTTACATCGGTTCTATGCCGGGTAAATTGATCCAGAAAATGGCGAAAGTGGGCGTTAAAAACCCGCTGTTCCTGCTCGATGAGATCGACAAAATGTCTTCTGACATGCGTGGCGATCCTGCCTCCGCACTGCTTGAAGTGCTGGATCCAGAGCAGAACGTGGCGTTCAGCGACCACTACCTGGAAGTGGATTACGACCTTAGCGACGTGATGTTTGTCGCGACGTCGAACTCCATGAACATTCCGGCACCGCTGTTGGATCGTATGGAAGTGATTCGCCTCTCCGGTTATACCGAAGATGAAAAACTGAACATCGCCAAACGTCACCTGCTGCCGAAGCAGATTGAACGTAATGCGCTGAAAAAAGGTGAGTTGACCGTCGACGATAGCGCCATTATCGGCATTATTCGTTACTACACCCGTGAGGCGGGCGTGCGTGGTCTGGAGCGTGAAATCTCCAAACTGTGCCGTAAAGCGGTTAAGCAGTTACTGCTCGATAAGTCTCTAAAACATATCGAAATTAACGGCGATAACCTGCATGACTACCTCGGTGTTCAGCGTTTCGACTATGGTCGCGCGGATAACGAAAACCGTGTCGGTCAGGTAACGGGTCTGGCGTGGACGGAAGTGGGCGGTGACTTGCTGACCATCGAAACCGCGTGTGTACCGGGCAAAGGTAAACTGACCTATACCGGTTCGCTGGGTGAAGTCATGCAGGAGTCCATTCAGGCGGCGTTAACGGTGGTTCGTGCGCGTGCGGAAAAACTGGGGATCAACCCTGATTTTTACGAAAAACGCGACATCCACGTGCACGTACCGGAAGGTGCGACGCCAAAAGATGGTCCGAGTGCCGGTATTGCCATGTGCACCGCGCTGGTTTCTTGCCTGACCGGTAACCCGGTTCGTGCCGATGTGGCGATGACTGGCGAGATTACTCTGCGTGGTCAGGTGTTGCCAATCGGTGGTTTGAAAGAAAAACTGCTGGCGGCACATCGCGGCGGGATTAAAACAGTGTTAATTCCGTTCGAAAATAAACGCGATCTGGAAGAGATTCCGGACAACGTGATTGCCGATCTGGACATTCATCCTGTGAAGCGCATTGAGGAAGTTCTGACTCTGGCGCTGCAAAATGAACCGTCTGGTATGCAGGTTGTGACTGCAAAATAGTGACCTTGCGCAAATTGCACTAATAAAAAGAGGGCTGGCGAGCCAATTCGGACTTGCCAGCCTTTTTTTGTCTCGTTAAGTTAGAGGGCGGATTAGGCTTGCCCTTATTAAGGGGTGTTGTAAGGGGATGGCTGGCCTGATATAACTGCTGCGCGTTCGCACGTTGAAGGATTCAAGTGCGGGATAAATTATAAAGAGGAAGAGAAGAGTGAATAAATCTCAATTGATTGACAAGATTGCTGCAGGGGCTGATATCTCTAAAGCTGCGGCTGGCCGTGCGTTAGATGCTATTATTGCTTCCGTAACTGAATCCCTGAAAGAAGGGGATGATGTAGCACTGGTAGGTTTTGGTACTTTTGCCGTTAAAGAGCGTGCCGCCCGTACTGGTCGCAACCCGCAGACCGGTAAAGAGATCACCATCGCTGCAGCTAAAGTACCGAGCTTCCGTGCAGGTAAAGCACTGAAAGACGCGGTAAACTAAGGATTATCCCCATTGGGGATGTGACGAAGTTCAAGGGCGCATCTACTGATGTGCCTTTTTTATTTGTATTGCGTGACTTTCTGCGAGTTGTGGGCTGACAATTGCCCCCGTTTCTTGTCACAATAGGCCTTTGCGCGCAGCGATATGTTGCGTGAGGTACACAGTCATCTACAGCGGAGTGTTGTTACACCATGATGGACAGCTTACGCACGGCTGCAAACAGTCTCGTGCTCAAGATTATTTTCGGTATCATTATCGTGTCGTTCATATTGACCGGCGTGAGTGGTTACCTGATTGGCGCAGGCAATAACTACGCCGCAAAAGTGAATGACCAGGAAATCAGCCGTGGGCAGTTCGAGAACGCCTTCAACAGCGAGCGTAATCGCATGCAGCAACAGTTGGGCGATCAATACTCCGAGCTGGCGGCGAACGAAGGCTATATGAAAACCCTGCGTCAACAGGTGCTGAATCGTCTGATCGACGAGGCGCTGCTGGATCAGTACGCTCGCGAACTAAAACTGAGTATCAGCGATGAGCAGGTTAAACAGGCGATTTTCGCAACCCCAGCGTTTCAGGTTGACGGCAAGTTCGATAACAGCCGCTATAACGGTATCCTCAACCAGATGGGGATGAGTGCCGATCAGTACGCGCAGGCACTGCGTAATCAGCTCACTACCCAGCAGCTGATTAACGGCGTTGCGGGCACCGATTTTATGCTGAAAGGTGAAACCGACGAACTGGCTGCGCTGGTCGCTCAACAACGCGTGGTGCGTGAAGCGACTATCGACGTTAACGCGCTGGCGGCTAAACAAGCTGTGACCGAACCAGAAATCGCCAGCTACTACGAGCAAAACAAAAACAATTTCATGACTCCGGAACAATTCCGCGTGAGCTACATCAAGCTGGATGCCGCAACGATGCAGCAACCGGTTAGCGATGCGGATATCCAGAGCTACTACGATCAGCATCAGGATCAATTCACCCAGCCACAGCGTACCCGCTACAGCATCATCCAGACTAAAACTGAAGATGAAGCGAAAGCAGTACTTGAGGAGCTGAATAAAGGTGGTGATTTTGCTGCATTAGCAAAAGAAAAATCTGCCGATATTATCTCTGCCCGTAACGGCGGCGATATGGGGTGGTTAGAAGATGCCACTATCCCGGATGAACTGAAAAATGCCGGTCTGAAAGAAAAAGGCCAACTGTCTGGCGTCATCAAATCTTCGGTCGGTTTCCTGATTGTGCGTCTGGATGATATTCAGCCGGCGAAAGTGAAGTCATTAGACGAAGTGCGTGACGATATCGCGGCGAAAGTGAAACACGAAAAAGCCCTCGATGCGTATTACGCGCTGCAGCAGAAAGTGAGCGATGCGGCAAGCAATGACACCGAATCTCTGGCTGGCGCAGAGCAGGCTGCGGGCGTTAAAGCTACCCAGACTGGCTGGTTCAACAAAGATAACCTGCCGGAAGAGTTGAACTTCAAGCCGGTTGCAGATGCTATCTTTAACGGCGGTCTGGTAGGTGAAAACGGCGCGCCGGGCATCAACTCTGACATTATCACCGTAGACGGCGATCGCGCATTCGTGTTGCGTATCAGCGAGCACAAACCGGAAGCGGTGAAACCGTTGGCAGATGTTCAGGAACAAGTTAAGGCACTGGTTCAGCACAACAAAGCTGAGCAACAGGCGAAAGTGGATGCTGAAAAACTGCTGGTTGAGCTGAAAGCGGGCAAAGGTGCGGAGGCTATGCAGGCTGCCGGTCTGAAATTTGGCGAGCCGAAAACCTTAAGCCGTTCCGGTCGTGACCCGATTAGCCAGGCGGCGTTTGCACTGCCACTGCCAGCGAAAGACAAACCAAGCTACGGTATGGCGACCGATATGCAAGGTAATGTGGTTCTGCTGGCGCTGGACGAAGTGAAACAAGGTTCTATGCCGGAAGATCAGAAAAAAGCGATGGTGCAGGGCATCACCCAGAACAACGCACAAATCGTCTTTGAAGCTCTGATGAGTAATCTGCGTAAAGAGGCGAAAATCAAAATTGGCGATGCGCTGGAACAGCAATAATCCGGAAGCCGCCTCGCAAAAAAATGCTTTGCAGCTGTAACAAGAAAAGGTCGCTTTCGCGGCCTTTTCCATTTCTGAACATTGCCATTTGTTTACTGTTTTCGCTGCCGTTAAGGTGATTCCACTGTTAACAAACAAGGAGAAAACAGTATGAAACACGGAATTAAAGCACTGCTCATCACCCTGTCTCTGGCCTGTGTCGGAATGTCTCATAGCGCGCTGGCGGCAGCTCCTGCGGTGAAACCGGCAGCGGTAGAAACCAAAGCGGAAGCTCCTGCAGCACAAAGTAAAGCGGCAGTACCGGCGAAAGCCAGTGACGAAGAAGGCACCAGGGTCAGCATTAATAATGCCAGCGCGGAAGAGCTAGCCCGCGCGATGAATGGCGTTGGTCTGAAGAAAGCGCAGGCAATTGTCAGTTATCGCGAAGAGTACGGCCCGTTTAAAACGGTGGAGGATTTAAAACAGGTGCCGGGAATGGGCAATTCGCTGGTGGAACGTAATCTGGCGGTATTAACCCTGTAATTAATTTGCATAGTGGCAATTTTTTGCCAGACTGAAGAGGTCATACCAGTTATGACCTCTGTACTTATAACAACAACGTAAGGTTATTGCGCTATGCAAACACAAATCAAAGTTCGTGGATATCATCTCGACGTCTACCAGCACGTCAACAACGCCCGTTACCTTGAGTTTCTCGAAGAAGCCCGCTGGGATGGGCTGGAAAATAGCGACAGCTTTCAATGGATGACCGCCCATAACATCGCCTTCGTCGTGGTCAATATCAATATTAACTATCGTCGCCCGGCGGTATTAAACGACCTGTTAACCATTACCAGTCAGTTGCAGCAATTAAACGGTAAAAGCGGCATCTTAAGTCAGGTCATTACTCTGGAGCCGGAAGGGCAGGTGGTGGCGGATGCACTTATCACGTTTGTTTGTATCGATCTCAAAACGCAGAAAGCATTAGCTCTGGAAGGGGAACTGCGCGAAAAACTGGATCTGATGGTTCAGTAAACGTTTTGTTGGCCGGATGCTCAAGCCGCATCCGGCGACACCACGAATAATTACTTCAATCCGGTTTTCTGCTTCATCGCTGCCATCACCGTCGGTTTGTCGGCCAGATAATGATTCAATCCGTTAGCGCGCAGATTACATGCAGCACAATGACCACAACCATCGCCTTTAATGCCGTTATAACAGGTCAGCGTTTCGTTACGCACTAAATCCAGTTTGCCGTAATAATCCGCGAGCGCCCAGGTTTCCGCTTTATCAATCCACATTAGCGGCGTTTCAAAACGAATATCTTTCGCCATGCCCAGACTGACGGCATGGTTCAGTGCTTTCACAAACTCATCGCGGCAATCCGGGTAGCCGGAGAAATCCGTTTCGCAGACGCCGGTGATCACTGCTTCGGCTTTTACCTGATACGCATATATCGCTGCCAGCGTCAGGAACAGAATATTACGCCCTGGGACAAACGTATTCGGGATACCATCGGCTTCAGGTTCATAATCAGGCACCGGAATGCTGTCACGCGTCAGGCTGCTGACCGCCAGCTCGTTGAGTAGCGTCACATCCAGCACCTTATGCGCGCGTGCACCCAGTTTCAATGCCAGTTCGCGTGCCACGTCAATCTCTGCGCGATGGCGCTGACCGTAATCGAACGTCACGCAATGGACTTCATCATATTGCTGCAATGCCTGTACCAGACAGGTGGTGGAATCCTGACCTCCACTAAACACAACGACGGCACGTCTCATAGGTAATCCTGCTAAATCGATAAAAGCATTATGGTAACGCCTGCGGTTAACCCCGACCAGTGCTTCATTGCGATGGCGCGGGAAGCCAGGCTTCGGTAAATTCAAACCAGCCGCGCGGTGTTAGCCGCACACCGTTCACTCCGGGCGGGGCGCTAATGCGATAGTGATAATTGAACAGCGGCGTCAGCGTTGCATCTTCCATTAACTGGCTAAACACAGTTTTCAGCGCGTTATTCCGCTTTTCCTCATCAGCCATCAACTGCACGGTATCCAGTGTCGATTGCAGATGTGCATATGCTGAAGCGTCGAAAACATATGACCAGAGTGGATCGCAACGCAGCCATTGCTCCAGAGTATATTCCGGCGCTTCGCCAATTAGCCTGTCGCCCATCATCAAATCTGCCTGTGCCAGCGGGGTCGTGTCGTCCCAGTTTTTCGCGTTATGAAAAACAATCGTTAATTCGCAACCTTCTGCTGCCAGCGTCGTTCGTAATTGTTCTGCCATTGCATGAAGTTCCACTGGCAGGTGATAAACCAACGTCAGGGTTTCCGGTAATTTGACCTCATCCGGTACATCCCATTGTGGAATAGCCCAGCCAGGCAGCAATGCATTACTGGCAGTGATCAGGTTTTCTCCGACTTCTAACGTTTGTAGTAAACCGGATTGATGGATAATGGAAATCACTTTTCGCGCCTGCCAGAGGGAAAGGCGGGGGCTTTTGCGCAACGTTAAATAGCAAAAACCTAAACTGATGCCGTTACTGACCTGGCTGACCCGTGGCAACTCTTCAGGTTTACCGATGGTGATTTGTACTGGATGCTGACAACTGGTTCCCAAATCTTTTTCAAAAAGTGGTGGGGTTATCCAGTACTCAACCGCTTTTAGCAGTGGGTGACGTAAATGGTAATAATCATGGCTTTCGAGTCGCACCAGTTCTGTTGTGAATTTTGTTAAGCGAAAAGGACCGGTTCCCACCAGCGATAATTGCGGATGCGCCAGATGACTACAATAGCTTGCCAGCCTGTGTGCCAGCCAATAATCAGGGCGATGTAAAAAGAAGGTCAGACACTGTGGATGGGTGACCTCAATACGCTTCACGCTAATCAATAATTTCCCCAACGCTGGCAGTTGTAGCAGCATCAATAATCGCTGGTGTAGTTGCGTTGCTTTTACCACATCGCCGTTATGCCAGTGCAGCGTTGAACGAAGATAAAAATCCCAGCGTAGCCCGTCAGCAGAGATTTCCCAGTGATGTGCTAAATCGCCAATCGGGCGTTGGGTATTATTGTCGAAGCGGGTCAGACCGGAAAATATCTGCCCGGCGAGATGCTGCTCGGCACGACCGGGTAAAAAGCCCGGTTGTAGCGGTTCGAGCGGGCGATAATAGGGAATACGTAACGTTGGCGTATCGTTTTGCCATTGCCCGCCCATAAACGGTTGTAACAGAGTGCGCAGTTCACCAGGAGCCAGTTGCGCCAGCTCCAGCACATCTTGCTGCTTTCCGGTTTCCAGTGCCTGTTCCATCATCGCGTTGCGCAGGGATCCCGGTGTCACCAGAAAACGCAGGTGCCCGCGTTTTCCGCGTCCTGATTGCGCCTGCCACTCCAGCCATCCCGACTCCTGAGCCTGACGTAACAGGGTGCGCACGTGGCGTTCGCTGCAAAAACAGCGTTCGACCAGTTCGCTGACGGTGACGGATTGCGGCTCTCCGGCAGAAGGTTGCCACAGACGTTGATACTGGTTAAGACGGTTTAGCAGTCGCATATAAACCCGGAACAATATTATTTAACTATTCACTATTACTTCCGTATATATCAGGTGATACTCAATCACCATTAACCGTGTCACAGAGTGGAGAAAGAAATGGCTCGTCTGGCAGCATTTGATATGGACGGCACTTTATTGATGCCTGATCACCATTTAGGTGAGAAAACCCTCTCGACTCTGGCGCGTCTGCGTGAACGCGATATTACCCTCACTTTTGCTACGGGGCGTCATGCGCTGGAGATGCAGCATATTATCGGGGTGCTATCGCTGGATGCGTATTTAATTACCGGCAACGGTACGCGCGTGCACTCTCTGGAAGGCGAACTTTTACATCGTGATGATTTGCCTGCGGACGTGGCGGAATTAGTGCTGTACCAGAAATGGGATACCCAGGCCAGTATGCATATCTTCAATGACAATGGCTGGTTTACCGGGCAAGAGATCCCAGCATTGTTGCAGGCATTTGTGTATAGCGGTTTCCGTTATCAGATTATCGATGTCAAAAAAATGCCACTCGGCAGCGTCACCAAGATCTGTTTCTGTGGCGATCACGACGATCTTATGCGCTTGCATATCCAACTAAACGAAGCATTAGGCGAGCGCGCACATTTGTGTTTTTCTGCGATTAATTGCCTGGAAGTGCTGCCAGTGGGGTGTAATAAAGGCGCGGCGTTGGCGGTGCTGACCCAACATTTAGGTTTTTCACTGCACGACTGCATGGCCTTTGGTGATGCGATGAACGATCGCGAAATGTTAGGCAGCGTCGGTAGCGGTTTTATCATGGGCAATGCGATGCCGCAACTGCGCGCGGAACTCCCTCATTTACCGGTGATTGGACATTGCCGAAATCAGGCGGTCTCTCACTATTTGACGCACTGGCTGGACAATCCACATCTACCTTATTCCCCCGAATAACGAGATCTCTTCCAGCGCCGGGCAATCGCCCGGTTTTTTTTACTTTGAATTTGTCATTTTGTGCAGTGGCGTTTAAACCGCACAGAATAAATTGTCGGTATTTCGTCTTTAAAATAGAATTAAAAGAGAAAAAAATTCTCTGCGGATTGGCTATGTTAGATAAAATTGACCGTAAGCTGCTGGCCTTACTACAGCAGGATTGCACCCTCTCTTTGCAGGCACTGGCAGAAGCCGTTAATCTGACAACCACGCCTTGCTGGAAGCGTCTGAAACGGCTGGAGGATGACGGTATCCTTATCGGCAAAGTCGCCCTGCTGGACCCGGAAAAAATTGGCCTCGGGCTGACTGCTTTTGTGTTGATTAAAACGCAACATCACAGCAGCGAATGGTATTGCCGCTTTGTCACGGTGGTAACGGAAATGCCAGAAGTGCTGGGGTTCTGGCGCATGGCCGGTGAATATGATTATCTGATGCGTGTTCAGGTTGCCGATATGAAACGCTATGACGAATTTTATAAGCGTCTGGTAAACAGCGTTCCAGGTCTGTCGGACGTTACTTCCAGCTTCGCGATGGAACAGATTAAATACACCACTTCTTTACCCATCGAATAAATATCCAGAATCAGGTCAGGACACAACGCGTGCGATTATTTGCTCAACTAAGCTGGTATTTCCGTCGGGAATGGCGTCGCTATCTCGGGGCTGTGGCCTTGCTTGTTATTATCGCGATGCTGCAACTGGTTCCGCCGAAAGTGGTCGGTATTGTTGTCGATGGCGTGACGGAACAACACTTTACTACCGGGCAGATCCTGATGTGGATCGCCACCATGGTGCTGATTGCAGTCGTGGTTTATCTCCTGCGTTATGTCTGGCGCGTACTGCTGTTTGGCGCGTCTTATCAACTGGCTGTTGAACTGCGTGAAGATTATTACCGCCAGCTAAGCCGCCAGCATCCAGAGTTTTACCTGCGTCATCGTACGGGCGACCTCATGGCTCGTGCGACCAATGACGTCGATCGGGTCGTGTTTGCCGCCGGAGAAGGGGTGCTGACGCTAGTGGATTCACTGGTGATGGGCTGCGCAGTGTTGATTATGATGTCAACGCAAATTAGCTGGCAGTTGACCTTATTTGCACTATTGCCGATGCCAGTGATGGCAATCATGATTAAGCGCAACGGCGATGCTTTGCATGAACGCTTTAAGCTGGCGCAGGCGGCGTTTTCCAGTCTCAACGATCGCACCCAGGAGAGCCTCACCAGTATCCGCATGATCAAAGCCTTTGGTCTGGAAGATCGCCAGTCGGCGCTATTTGCCGCAGATGCTGAAGACACCGGCAAGAAAAACATGCGGGTGGCGCGTATTGATGCCCGTTTTGATCCGACTATCTATATCGCGATTGGCATGGCGAATTTGCTGGCGATTGGTGGGGGAAGCTGGATGGTGGTGCAGGGCAGCTTAACGCTGGGGCAGCTCACCAGTTTTATGATGTATCTGGGGTTAATGATTTGGCCGATGCTGGCGCTGGCCTGGATGTTTAACATTGTGGAACGCGGCAGCGCGGCATATAGCCGTATTCGGACGATGCTGGCTGAAGCGCCGGTGGTGAATGATGGTAGCGAACCAGTGCCGCAAGGGCGTGGCGAACTGGATGTAAATATTCGCCAGTTTACTTATCCACAAACTGATCATCCTGCGCTGGAGAATGTCAGTTTCGCACTCAAACCCGGTCAGATGCTGGGTATTTGCGGAGCGACCGGTTCTGGCAAAAGTACTCTGCTGTCACTCATTCAGCGTCATTTCGACGTCAGTGAGGGGGATATCCGCTTTCATGATATTCCTCTGACGAAGTTACAACTCGATAGCTGGCGTAGCCGCCTGGCGGTAGTCAGCCAGACGCCATTCCTTTTTTCCGACACTGTGGCGAACAACATCGCGCTGGGTTGCCCGAATGCCACCCAGCAAGAGATTGAACACGTAGCGCGGTTAGCCAGCGTACATGACGATATTTTGCGTCTACCGCAAGGTTACGACACAGAAGTGGGCGAGCGCGGCGTGATGCTTTCCGGTGGACAAAAGCAGCGCATATCCATTGCTCGTGCGTTATTAGTCAACGCAGAAATCCTTATCCTTGATGATGCGCTTTCGGCGGTGGACGGACGCACAGAGCATCAGATCCTGCATAACCTGCGCCAGTGGGGGCAGGGAAGAACAGTAATCATCAGTGCCCATCGCCTTTCTGCGCTGACGGAGGCCAGTGAGATTATTGTGATGCAGCACGGACATATCGCCCAGCGTGGCAATCATGATGCGCTGGCGCAACAAAGCGGCTGGTATCGCGATATGTATCGCTATCAACAACTGGAGGCGGCGCTTGACGATGCTCCGGAAATTCGTGAGGAGGCCGTCGATGCGTAGTTTTAGCCAACTCTGGCCGACTCTCAAACGCCTGTTAGCGTATGGTTCGCCGTGGCGCAAACCACTGGGGATTGCGGTTCTGATGATGTGGGTTGCGGCAGCGGCAGAAGTCAGTGGACCGCTACTCATCAGCTATTTCATCGATAATATGGTGGCGAAAAATAATCTGCCGTTGAAAGTGGTTGCCGGTCTGGCGGCGGCGTATGTTGGGCTGCAACTGTTTGCCGCTGGACTGCACTACGCACAGTCGCTGCTGTTTAATCGGGCGGCAGTTGGCGTTGTACAACAGTTGCGTACCGATGTAATGGATGCTGCGCTACGCCAGCCATTAAGCGAGTTTGATATCCAGCCTGTCGGGCAGGTGATTTCCCGCGTCACTAATGATACTGAAGTGATCCGCGACCTCTACGTTACCGTAGTGGCAACCGTTCTGCGTAGCGCCGCACTGGTGGGCGCGATGCTGGTAGCGATGTTCAGCCTCGACTGGCGGATGGCGCTGGTGGCGATAATGATTTTTCCGGTCGTGCTGGTGGTGATGGTGATATACCAGCGTTACAGTACGCCGATTGTCCGCCGTGTGCGCGCCTATCTGGCGGATATCAACGACGGCTTTAACGAAATCATCAACGGTATGAGCGTCATCCAGCAGTTCCGTCAGCAGGCACGATTTGGTGAACGCATGGGTGAGGCCAGTCGGTCGCACTATATGGCGAGGATGCAAACCCTGCGCCTCGACGGTTTTTTACTGCGGCCATTACTGAGCCTTTTTTCGTCGCTCATCCTTTGTGGCTTGTTGATGCTGTTTGGCTTCTCCGCCAGCGGCACCATTGAAGTGGGCGTGCTGTATGCGTTTATCAGCTATCTTGGGCGGCTTAACGAACCATTAATCGAACTGACCACGCAACAGGCGATGCTGCAACAGGCTGTTGTTGCTGGTGAGCGCGTGTTTGAGCTGATGGACGGACCGCGCCAGCAATATGGCAATGATGATCGCCCGTTACAGAGCGGCACCATCGAAGTCGATAATGTGTCGTTTGCTTATCGCGACAACAATCTGGTACTGAAGAACATTAATCTCTCTGTGCCTTCGCGTAACTTTGTGGCGCTGGTCGGGCATACCGGCAGTGGCAAAAGCACCCTTGCAAGTTTATTGATGGGGTATTACCCGCTAACGGAAGGTGAGATTCATCTCGACGGTCGTCCATTAAATTCGCTAAGTCACAGCGCATTACGTCAGGGCGTGGCGATGGTGCAGCAAGATCCGGTGGTGCTGGCGGATACTTTCCTCGCCAACGTGACGCTGGGGCGTGATATATCCGAAGAGCGTGTCTGGCAGGCACTGGAAACCGTGCAACTGGCGGAGCTGGCGCGCAGCATGAGCGACGGTATTTATACGCCGCTGGGCGAGCAGGGGAATAATCTTTCGGTCGGGCAAAAGCAACTGCTGGCGCTGGCGCGCGTGCTGGTGGAGACGCCGCAAATCCTGATCCTTGATGAGGCAACCGCCAGCATTGATTCCGGTACTGAACAGGCGATCCAACACGCACTGGCGGCGGTGCGTGAACATACCACGCTGGTGGTGATAGCTCACCGCTTATCAACCATTGTCGATGCCGACACCATTCTGGTGCTTCATCGTGGGCAAGCCGTGGAGCAGGGCACGCACCAGCAACTGCTGGCGGCCCAGGGGCGTTACTGGCAGATGTATCAACTGCAACTTGCGGGCGAAGAGCTGGCAGCCAGCGTGCGTGAAGAGGAATCATTGAGCGCCTGAATAGCGCAAAATTTCATCGTTGGTGCAAAAATGTAACGCACTGTGCACTGTCATAGTGCGTTTTCATTTTCAATCTTCTTAACTTCCTGCTCTCTTTCTCGTTTTTCATTTCTGGCACACCGCTTGCAATACCTTCTTCGTGTAGCAGAACCATTACCGAATTCTGACCGGAGGGGATCTATGAAGCTGGTGACCGTGATAATCAAACCATTCAAGCTGGAAGACGTTCGTGAAGCGTTATCTTCCATTGGTATTCAGGGGCTGACCGTCACCGAAGTGAAAGGTTTCGGGCGTCAGAAAGGACATGCTGAGCTGTACCGGGGGGCGGAATACAGCGTCAACTTCCTGCCAAAAGTAAAAATTGATGTGGCGATTGCTGATGACCAACTCGATGAAGTGATCGATATCGTCAGCAAGGCGGCTTACACCGGAAAAATTGGCGACGGCAAAATCTTCGTCGCTGAATTGCAACGCGTCATTCGAATTCGTACCGGCGAAGCCGACGAAGCGGCGCTGTAATCTCTGGCACACAGCAACAGGAACGAAAAATGAAGATAGCGACGATAAAAACTGGGCTTGCTTCACTGGCGATGCTGCCGGGACTGGTAACGGCTGCACCTGCGGTGGCCGATAAAGCCGACAATGCGTTTATGATGATTTGTACTGCGCTGGTGCTGTTTATGACTATTCCGGGAATTGCCCTGTTTTACGGTGGGTTGATTCGCGGCAAAAACGTGCTGTCGATGCTGACGCAGGTGACCGTGACGTTTGCACTGGTCTGTATTCTCTGGGTGGTTTACGGCTACTCGCTGGCGTTTGGTGAAGGCAACAATTTCTTTGGCAACATTAACTGGTTAATGCTGAAAAACATCGAACTGACGGCGGTGATGGGCAGCATTTATCAGTATATCCACGTAGCGTTTCAGGGATCGTTTGCCTGCATTACCGTAGGCTTGATCGTTGGGGCGCTGGCGGAACGAATCCGCTTCTCAGCTGTGTTGATCTTCGTGGTAGTGTGGCTGACGCTCTCTTACATTCCGATTGCGCATATGGTCTGGGGCGGCGGTTTGCTGGCTTCTCACGGTGCGCTGGATTTCGCGGGCGGCACGGTGGTGCACATTAACGCCGCAATTGCCGGTCTGGTGGGCGCATATCTGATAGGCAAACGCGTGGGCTTCGGCAAAGAGGCGTTTAAACCGCACAACCTGCCGATGGTCTTTACCGGGACTGCCATTCTCTATATCGGTTGGTTTGGCTTTAACGCCGGGTCAGCGGGCACGGCGAATGAAATCGCGGCACTGGCATTTGTGAATACTGTGGTCGCAACGGCAGCGGCAATTCTTGGCTGGATCTTCGGTGAATGGGCGCTGCGTGGTAAGCCTTCACTGCTGGGAGCGTGTTCTGGCGCGATTGCCGGTCTGGTCGGCGTGACGCCAGCCTGTGGCTATATTGGGGTTGGCGGTGCGTTGATTATCGGCGGGGTAGCTGGTCTGGCGGGCTTGTGGGGCGTTACCATGTTGAAACGCCTGCTGCGGGTGGATGATCCCTGCGATGTCTTCGGGGTACACGGTGTTTGTGGCATTGTCGGCTGTATCATGACCGGGATTTTTGCCGCCAGTTCGCTGGGGGGGGTGGGCTTCGCCGAAGGTGTGACGATGGGACATCAGCTGTTGGTACAGCTGGAAAGCATCGCCATTACGATTGTCTGGTCTGGTGTGGTGGCATTTATTGGCTACAAACTGGCGGATTTGACAGTTGGCCTGCGCGTGCCGGAAGAGCAGGAGCGCGAAGGACTGGACGTCAACAGCCACGGTGAAAATGCTTATAACGCGTAACAAGCACTGCAAAAAAATAGCCGGACGGTTTTCACCTCCGGCTGTTTTTTTAATTGTGATTACGCATTACCCCTTCCTGAACGGTCGAGGCAACCAGCACGCCGTCCTGGGTATAAAACTCCCCGCGCACAAAGCCGCGTGCGCTGGACGCCGAGGTGCTCTCCACGCTATACAACAGCCATTCGTTCAAATTAAACGGGCGATGGAACCACATGGAATGGTCAATGGTGGCAATCTGAATCCCCGGTTCAAGAAAACCGATGCCGTGCGGCTGTAAAGCAACCGGCAGGAAGTTAAGGTCAGAAGCGTAACCGAGCAGATACTGATGAACGCGCAGATCATCCGGCACGCTACCATTTGCGCGGATCCATACCTGACGATGCGGTTCTGCAACGTGCCCTTTCAGCGGGTTATGAAACTCTACCGGACGAACCTCCAGCGGACGATCGCAGATGAATTTATCTTTTAGCACCGGCGGCAGCAGGTGCGCCAGCGATTGGGCGATTTGCGTTTCCGAAGGCAGGCCATCAGGCGCTGGCGCGGGCGGCATCTCTTTTTGGTGCTCGAATCCAGCCTCTGGCGCCTGGAAAGAGGCCGTCATATAGAAAATCGGTTTACCGTTTTGAATAGCAGCAACCCGGCGGGCGCTGAAGCTGTTGCCGTCGCGTAGCGTTTCTACATCATAAATAATGGGTTTTTTGCTATCGCCAGGGCGAAGAAAGTAGCTATGAAACGAATGCACCAGACGCTCTTCCGGGACCGTCTCTTTTGCTGCATATAGCGCCTGACCAACAACCTGGCCGCCAAAGACCTGGCGTAAACCTAAATCCTCACTCTGGCCGCGAAAGAGTCCTTCCTCAATTTTTTCCAGATTTAACAATGTCAGTAAATTTTTTAGCGCCTGACTCATATAACTCTCCAGTAACAAAGCTGCCGCAGCAAGCCAAAGTGAGTTGAGTATAACGCAATTTTGGTACTGGTCCGATGGGTGCAATGGTCTGAATTACGGGCCAAATGCAGGCGTTAATACGTGACATGTGCCACACTTATTGACGTTACTATTTTGTTAACCACTCTTCCGGCGAGGAAAGTTAGCCCGCTGGTGCATTGATAATAAGGAGAAGTGAATGAAACTCGTGCACATGGCCAGTGGTTTAGCGGTTGCAATTGCGTTGGCAGCTTGCGCGGATAAAAGCGCGGATATCCAGACGCCAGCACCGGCTGCAAATACGTCTATTGCAGCGACACAGCAACCTGCTATACAACAACCGAATGTTTCCGGTACGGTCTGGATCCGTCAGAAAGTCGCACTGCCGCCTGATGCTGTGCTGACCGTGACACTTTCTGACGCGTCGTTAGCCGATGCGCCTTCTAAAGTTCTGGCGCAGAAAGCAGTACGTACCGAAGGTAAACAGTCACCGTTCAGTTTTGTTCTGCCATTTAACCCGGCAGACGTTCAGCCGAACGCACGTATCCTGTTGAGTGCGGCGGTTACCGTGAACGACAAATTGGTGTTTATCACCGATACCGTTCAACCGGTGATCAATCAGGGCGGAACCAAAGCTGACCTGACATTAGTGCCGGTTCAGCAAACCGCTGTACCGGTTCAGGCCAGCGGTGGCGCAACGACCACCGTACCTTCGACTTCACCAACCCAGGTGAATCCGTCTTCGGCAGTTCCAGCCCCTACGCAATACTAAGCGCCACTAACCCTCTCCGCTGGAGAGGGTTAGTAAATCCAGCGATAACGCTGTAAGTCGATTTGCCCGCTTCCCGACACCATCACTCCTTCTGCCAGTAATGCCTGCCGTTGACGCTGCAAATCCGGGCCGGTTAACGAGATTGTGCCGTGGCGATTAACCACCCGATGCCAGGGGAGGGTGCTGCCTTCGGGTAGACGCTTTAACACACCGCCCACCTGGCGCGCAGCACGGGGTGATCCTGCCAGTTTTGCGACGTCGCCGTAAGTGGTGACGTAGCCTTCGGGAATAGCGGCTACGATTTGCCAGACGCGTTGGGGAAATGAATCTTCTTTTTCCATCTTTTCTTCCTGAGGTAATTTTTCAGCATAATCTGGAAACACCTCTGAGTGAAGCCGCATTGCGCAAGAAACCAGCATCCGGCACGCAATGGGTTGCAATTAGCCGGGGCAGCAGTGATAATGCGCCTGCGCGTTGGTTCTCAACGCTCTCAATGGGGGCTCTGTTGGTTCTCCCGCAACGCTACTCTGTTTACCAGGTCAGGTCCGGAAGGAAGCAGCCAAGGCAGATGACGCGTGTGCCGGGATGTAGCTGGCAGGGCCCCCACCCATTTCAGGGTAAGTACTTGATAGATAATGTCTAAAGTACTGAAATCTCTCCCCCATAGCCTTAGTGGTACAAAAACTGTGTATCACCAGTAGGCTGCACGATGTCCCTTATGCTCTCCCGTCATGGGATCTGGTACTACCGGAAAGTTAACGTCTTACCCTGTGGTAAACGCCGTGAGTTTCGTCGTTCGTTAGGTACTCGTTCAAAGACTGAAGCGACAAAGCGATCTTTACGCTTTGCAGATCGCCCTTGGCTGATTACTGAGACGTCCACGACTACAATCGATTTGATCCAATCCCCTAATTCAGACTTGTCGCTTAGCGAGCTAAAACTACATGCTGAGCAGTACGTTGAGTTTAAAAGCCGTGAAGTTTGTGAAAGGGAAGTTTCTTCTATCAAACGCTGTATTGATAAGTACTTTAGCTTCACTGAGCAGGTGTTTAAGCGTAGTAGGGCTGCTGAATTCATTAGCGGGCTGGATGTCGCGATTCCTACAAAGAACAAATATGTTAAGAAAATCAGTGGGTTTTTTCGATGGCTGAAACACCGTACTGACTATGATTTTCAAAATCCCTTTGAGGGATTGCTCCAAAAGGATCGCGAGCCAGTTTCCCAAAAGCGAGAGGCATATACCTCTGCTCAGATCAGATGCCTAGAGAATGGAATCAGTACATTACCTGACTGGAAGATATGGATTATTTTGCTTGGTCGATTTACGGGGATGAGGGCTAATGAAATTTGTCAACTATATCATGGTGATATATTAAAAAATGAGGGAAGATGGTGCATCAGGATTGATGATCGTCATGATGGACAGGTGGTCAAAACGGAGAACAGTAAACGTACAATACCAATTCATAATAAATTGATAGATATTGGATTTTTGGACTATGTACAGAAACAGAAAGGCAGACTGTTTCCGCAGTTAACTTTTTATAAAGGGTCATACAGCCACTACTTCACCCGCTGGTTCAGCGGTTACCGCAAAAAATTAGGGGTTCCAGAGTTTCATTCACTGCGACATTACATTGCCACTAAGTTAAAAAATGCTGGTGTAGTGGAGCATTATGCTGCTGCATTCTTAGGACATGCAGATAATTCAATTACATACAGAAGATATGGTAAGTCAGTCGCGGTATCTCAACTATATGATCTATTAGAACATATTTGATTCGTACTAAGCAGCCTCTTCGCTGAGAGCCTGCTTAGTGAGACGGGAGAGCATAAGGGACATCGTGCAGCCTACTGGTGATACACAGTTTTTGTACCACTAAGGCTATGGGGGAGAGATTTCAGTACTTTAGACATTATCTATCAAGTACTTACCCTGAAATGGGTGGGGGCCCTGCCATCAGCCATTAGTACTAAATTGTGTTGGTTAATCAATTGGTTATAGTGGTAGTACTACAACAGTACTGTACCACTCTAGATAGTACCGTCCAGCACAAAATCTTGCAAGGTAACGTGTTTCAATAGATTTGTTATTATGTTTATTGATTTTTCTTTTTTATATCCTGCCTGACCGCAAGGTCGCATAAATTTATGCACCACTTAGAAAGTACATGAATACTTCTAAAACAATTTACGAATGTATCAGTAAGAAAGTACAAAGATACTCGCTAAATCATCTAATAATGTACCAGTTAAAAAGTACAAAGATAGTGCCTAAATGATATATGATTCTTTGACTTGAATAGTAATGATATTGTCAAGAAAAAGTTGCAACTATTCCTTGATTGGGGCAATTTTGCCCGTTAACATATAGCCAATCGAACATAAACAACAGCCGTAGGAGGTTAACCATGAGATGAATTTTAATTTAGAGGAGTGACAAAATGTCAAAGAAAAACGGTAAAATAAAAACAAAAAATAAAATCAGGACTAATAGGAAGTCATTGAACAAATCAGTTCGAAAGAAAGAAAAGGTTAATTTCATTCAACTAACATTCTCTCAGTACGAGAATATCCTACTAAGTGATATGACAAGTGCTAGGATTTGTAATTTACTTAAAGTTAATTGCGATCAAGATTTCATTAGCAATTTACGCAAAAATAAAGTGCCAGAGTATCGTGAATGGTTCAAGAAGGTACGTGGAGTATAACCCCACCCATTTTCTTCTTAAATAAAAAGCCTGAGTATTAGGAATACATCAGGCCAATATTAATTAACATCTTCCATAGGGGTATTTATCATGGCAAAAAAAGAAAGGATTTATAACAATAAAAAGTTAGAAGAAGCACTAAAACGTGTTACTTACAGTGGCCTAACATCAGAAGCAACTCTAATAATTAACCAGACGATTCAAGAGTGTAAATCATTGGGAAAGTACAAGTTACCTGTTAAAGATGTCTTCTACATCGTCAAACACGCTACAGAGCTTTCAAAAGTACAGGTTAAGTATTATCTTACCTTAACCCGTTCAGATCAGATGAAGAAATTTGCAGCAAGTGAATCATCTATCGAGAAGTACAAATTAGCCTGTACCGCAGTTGCTAAAGCATTGGATAAGTTTGTAGAAGAAGGTGGTACGCTATGTGGACTAAAGAAAGCATTTCCTGGTAAGCCATTAACCGACGAACAGAAGAACGCAGTACAGGAACTATTGAACAGTAATGCCTCAGCGAAAGATCTGATTGCATATCTACGAACCATTGTTTAATCGTACCTATAACCGTAACTTAAAACTAAGAAATACGGTTATCATGATTATTAGTGAATTATTTTTCAAATAAAAGTCCGTAAAATCAGTAGGTTATTCTTGTTTTATGCAGTGGGGTGAATAACCGTAACTTAATATAATATTGCCTTTCACCTGATATTTTGAATGTATTAGCCTTACTGATATTCAGTATCTAAAGAGCCTAACTTCGCTTTGCTTGTTAGTCTCTATAAAAACCAAATATCAGATCGTAACTTTGCGTTTTTCTCGCAGTACTCGAAAGCACGCCAAAGCCGTTACTCGCTTTCGCTCAAACAGATAACAGTACTGACAAATGAAGTACTCAAAGTGTTTTTAGGTCGGATTATCAATTTACAAGGGGCATCAAATGCCCCCATGTTTATGATTTTATGTAATTAGGATTTCTGAATCTAAAGAATCGTGGTGATTCTTTATCATTGTTCGATATGTCTGCAACAGTTTTATCGCAGTAATATAATGTCGTTCCAGTGCTATATATGATAAGGATAATATAAGAGACATTTAATACCATGCTTTGATTCCATATCTGGTGCATGGAAAGTATAAAGCAAGCGTACCATGTAGCTATAATTAGCTTGCTTAGAAATATATTAATCTTAGTGACTGATGGGCGTTTGGTTCTATGGTTTTCGAAGAAGAAAAGTTTATAAAGGTTTCCTGTGACATAATATTCAATTTTATCAATTATAAACTCCCAGTTTTCTTGCCAATACTTACTACCGATATTCACATAACAAAAACATAAAGCAAAAACAGAACCAATGATCGCAAGTGCAGGGGCTAAGAAAGTATAGTTGTCATGGGTGAACAAATAACCAAATGCAGCTGTTATTACAGTGAAGAATGCGAAGAAGTATGTAGCACGCTTCCAATAGAGATCTATTTCAAACTTTCTTATGTCGTGGGCTTTATCAAGTGCGAGGGTGATTTTTTTATGATCAATTGAATCTTGGATAATTGGACCTTCACAATCAATAAATTCTGCGAAAAAGTCCTTATCTTCTGGTCTTATTTCAATAACTTCTTTATTATTCTCGTCCATAATCAAATCGCTTTAGGATAAAACGGAAGTATACAAAGAATTTATTCGTTCTGTATACTACGAGAAAGTACTCCCCCTTGCTAATGGGTAGGTTTGTTGGGTGTGAGGGGGAATACTCAAAACGGCAGTTCTTCTTGTCCACAAAACCAACCATCTTCATGAAGCCTGGCAATTCATCTTCCCTCGCCAGATAAGCTAACCCTTCCAGTACTGACCAGAGCGAAGCGACTTCGATCCGATTTATCCCCCTCCATGATGGTGTTCCCGACAAAACGCACAAGAAGCCCCCCTGAAAGCGATTTTAGCCAAAGGCTGAAATCTCAAGCCATATGCGATAAAGAGACCTTAGCGGTTTTCTGAGGGCGTTTAAACGGCAGACCCAAACCATACTTCTGGTGTTTCCGAAGTACTGACCAACGTCTGATCGTTTTTACCTATTGATTTGTCTTCAATTAATAGATATTGATAGATTTAACCGATCGAAAATCAAAAATTGATCGCTTTAATCGATCAGTGTATTGCGAAGTGATACTATGATTGCCTTTGATACACAACGTTTGAGGGATTTTATGGCCGGGCTTGTCGTTTTCATCATTTGTGTGATCCTTGCAGTACTTACTTTCAGGAAAGTTTCAAACTATTCCAGAAATAAAGGTCGGGGAAAGTTCCGTACTTTGATTACGTCGTTAGGCATGAGTTTTATTGTCTTTGTCGTTTCGGTAGGTATCGGTTCCGGGGTTGTTTCACAAGATAAAAGTACTGATGTAAAGGCTTCAACGTCTACCAGTACTGAAAAGGCCAAAACCAATGTTTATAAATGCGATAAGTTCGATGCAATAATACAAACTCGACAGGGAACAAAAAGCGATTCAGGTTACTATTCAGATAAAGGAATTTTAATTTATTATACTATTTCCGATAATGAATTAATCAGTCGAATGCCAATTCCCGGCGATAAAGATAGTGTGTATACTGCTAAATTCAACAAGATTGCAGCAGATGGTTCAAGGAAGTACGGAAATTCGTCAAGTAATTATTTTGTATCTGTACTTAATGATAATACTATAAAAGTAATTGATGTTGAATTTAACCATAATGCAACCATTACACAAATTTGTTCTAAACAATGATTATATTCAAGGGGAAGAACAGATGAAAAGAGCATTATCAGTACTGTTGTCGATAGTTCCATTAACCACAATTGCGGCTACTATTCCTGACGGTAAAACTGAAAAGCCGTTCGTAATTGATGGGGAAGTTATTTGTTTGAAAGAAATTCAGAAGCAAATCCCCCCTTATCTCAAATCTTTTGAAGAAGAAAGCGGGGTTAAGTACAAGTACAATGTTAAATCTGGTTTATCGTACAAAGATACTGTAGGGCTGCGGTTACAGATCAATCGTGTGGATTCGGGGTTGGATATGCGTGTTGCGGATCTTGATTACTACTGGTTACAGGAACGCGGCAGCCTGTGTCAACCAACATACATGGTAGTTGATCGTTCTCAATGAGCACGGGCTAGATAAGGTCGCGGAAGCGGCCTTCGTCGAGGACAATTGAAACGCCGAAAACATTACTGGCCTTAAACAAAGAAAATTATAAAATTATAGTTTTCTTGCTTTTAGTGCTAAAAGTAAAGGAATCATTTACGCAAATAAAAATAAAGGCTATTTTTTTCTACACGAATTAAAATATCACTTAATTTGTATTTAGATCTTGATTTTGCAATTTCTGCTTTGTATTTTGTGGCTGTGGCTGTGGCTGTGCTTTTACCTCTTCTTCTAATTTATTACTCGGTGACATATTATTATCTAAGCAAAACAACCCCAATACCACTATTGCAATAACAGCATTAAAACTATTCCAAATAATTGAAAATCTTTTCCGTCGGGACTCTATATATGCAGTGTCATCTGCTTTTAATTTTTCTGTATTAATTATGTTATTTAAATCGTCTTCATTAAGAAGATCTTTATATCTGTTTTTGATTGTGTCATAACGGCTGAGTAATCTATCTTTTTCTTCCAATACTTCTTTATTTGTAAAATACCAATAGACAACAGAGAATAAAATAAACACCAGAGTTACAACTAGAGTTTCTAAGGTTACAGTTCCTCTATAACTATTGGATGTGATTATCTTAATGAGAAATACCGAAATAAAGAATGTTATAATACTCCAAAAACTAGTTTTGAAGGTGGAAAACATGTTTTTAGTAATGTCAGATGCTTTGTCTGATTGCCCAACGAGAAACTCAGAAATTTTATTTTTTATTTCAATGTATTGCTTTACATTATCCTTAAGGTAAATGTCATAGCCCGATTCTATGGACTTTAATGTGCCATGATTTATCGATGTCATACTCTTATCCACCATATGAATGGATATTATATTTCGAGCAAGACCAATTTTATCTATGAAGTTGCCGCTATTATAGACCCACTTGTAAATATCGAAAAGCTCACTTGTACTGTTATTGCTCATGTCTTTTATTGCAATAACTTCACTGATTAGTCTATAACCTTTGAATTTATAATCAATATATAAATCATTACTATCACTCTCAACTGAAATTTCAGATGTATCAGCGAGATAAACAATGAGAAAAGTTGTTAATAGAGAATCAAATGTGTTTTTTATATCAGAATGACAAGACCCTGAAGGGGACAGGAAAAAATCATCGGGAATGAATTTATATTGTGAATCATTTATGAAATGGCAGCTTTTATTTCTTTTTGAGATGATGGAATCCCGGGCTATGCTGAGAGTATTAGAACCAACCAAATCTTTTTGGCTAACAAATTTGATTGTTTCACTACCAAAGGAGTTAATGTCGTCCCAGACATTAAAAAGCAACTCCTTATGTAGATCAAAGCAGTTAAGATATGTCAGAATACTGGATACATTCGCCCCAAAGACATTTTTGATGAAATTATCAAAGTTAAATATATGTATTTTATTGTCTTTATCTAAGGCGATTTTTTTATCAATAGAAATGCAAATAATAATGGTATCATCAGTTTCTGAAAATTGAATAGCATTGTCAATTTTATCTTTAACTTGTTGAAGATCACTACAATATTCTGGGGAAATAAGAAGGGTGAATGAATCACAAGTCTCAAACTTAAAGTCAATTTCAATATCTAGATTGTTAGCTATGACTTCATTTGTTAATTCTTCCACCCGTTGAGAATAATCTTGATGGATAGTAGTTTCTAAAATACGATATTCAGCCTTAAATAAATGAAAGTTGTCGCAAGAAGAAACTTCTTGCGATGGCATGAATAAATCGGCTATTTTAGATACTATATTCATACGTTATCTTCTTTTCCTGCACTAAATTCTTCGTAACCAGTATCTGAGTAGATTTTCAGATATTTACCTAACGCATCTGATTCGGGAACTATTTTTTTACGGAAATCAGCAACTTCCCCGTTGATTCTTAATTCAATGTTGTCTGACAAAGCTATTGTTTTCTTTATTCTAGCACGAATTACATTTGGTTCTAATTGAAATTGCCTATCAAATTTCGAGTTTTTATGATCTGGTAATGCTTTAAATTTCTCGATTATTTGGTCGAAACGTTCATCAATAGCTGGGCTTTCTGGCTTATGTGAACGTACTTTCTCTACTAATTCATCGTATGCAAATTGCTCATTGTTTCTAAAGTAAGCAATAATGTCATTACGCATATACCAATAATCCACGGAAGAGTGCTTTTCTACTTCCCTTTTAAGAAAGTTTTCAATTGAACCAAACGCATTTTTTGTATTAAGTTCAGAACTTTGAAGTTCTACAGTACTGAGGAAGTTTTTCCACCAATATTCACTAATTGAAGCTCCGCTATCCGATATAAGAATCTCTTCAACATCATATGTGTTGCTGAAGCTAACTAAACATGATTTTTGGAGCCTTTGACGATTAAGAGGAAGTCCTTTTTTGATTTTTGACTCTATCTCATCAAAAAAATCGCTATGTTCAATTTTAAGTATTACGAAATTGAAATTATTGTCACGAGAAAGTAGTAAAATTAATAAGGCTCCTTTTTTAATTTTTTTCTTCATAGCCTTAATTTTATCTTGAGCATCTATTTCCACGGACAAAAGTTTTTCAGCAATTCCAAGTGTTCTCTTGTCCCACTCGTTTTGATCATTAACAAGCACGTTAAGATGAGCAGGGACAAATTCTTCTATTGCTCTGAATTTAAAGGATTTGCTGCGAGTATTTTCCAGTAACTCATCTAACAATTGGCCGCAATACTTCTGAAAATCGCCCTCACCGTGTTCAAGGTCTACCCTACTTGCTTCTGCCTGTTCTACGGATATGTTAAACATTGCGTGTGATATAACTTTAAGTTCACTCATTGCTGATAAGTCCTTATAAGAAATCAAATCACAGCACTGGTTATTCATACAGTATATTCCGAATGAATCTATCTACCAGCACCTTTACAAAAAATTAGAAGAGGTTGTCACTAACATAAACACTGCCGACTGCGATACATCTAATTAAACATGAAAAATTCTCTATAAGCCAGACAGTTAGCTCGATTTGTCTATGCGTAAATGGATATTATTTCATTGGAAATAGTAACTTATTGTTATTGATGTGCAGTATTCCTAGTGCATCATATGTATACCTCTAGCAGACCTACACATATCTAATTCAAAATGGTTCATTAAATGGATTTTACAACCTAAAACAGACCATATATAATGAACCACATAAAACAGACTGATGGTGACTATCATGCGTGTATGGGCATATCTAAGAGCTTCGACGAAAGAGCAAGATGCGGATAGGGCATTGAAAGAGTTGGAGGCATTTGCTCATTCGCATGATCTGAAAATATCAAAGTACTTTAAAGAAAATGAATCAGGTGCAAGCCTACAGCGGCCTCAATTATTTTTACTCTTAGATATCGCGGAACGTGGCGATATTCTGCTCTGTGAGCAAATAGATCGTATAAGCCGACTTACCGCAGAGGACTGGAAAACCTTACGAGGACTCATCGAATCTAAAGGGATCAGGGTTGTATCGTTAGATTTGCCTACGAGCCATCAGCTTTTACATGTTCAGGATGAGTTCACCGTTCGTATGTTTGAAGCAATGAATTCTATGATGCTCGATATGCTGGCGGCAATCAGTCGCAAGGACTACGAAGATCGCCGCAGACGACAAAAGCAGGGTATTGAAAAGGCCAAGAGAGAGAAAAAATATCGTGGTCGCCCAGTTGATGAGAGCCTGCATCATAAAGTACAAGAATTACTGTCTGACGGTAAAAGCTGGAGCAAAATTCAGGCTTTGATCGGTTGTTCAAGGGCTACTATCGCAAAGGTGGCTAAAAACTCATCTCTTACAGCAGAATAGTGGGTAACAAAGGGCAGAGTAGGCCAGCACTGCCAGATTGTTAACGAATATAGCGGTATAGGGTTAAGGAAGGGTACTTACAGTTTCGTAGTGAAAGAATCCTTTCGATATCTATCCACGTTTTGTGATTAAAATCAATTTAAACACAATATGTGGTATTGAGTGGTTGGTTTTGTCGCTATATGCTGATGTTTCCATGGAAATAGAGGGTTCGATAATGGGTAAAGATCAGCATGTTGTTCCTCATGATGGAGGTTGGGCCGTTAAGGGGGCAGGAAACAGTAAAGCGACCTCCGTTCACTCAACAAAGCAATCTGCGGTGGACGCTGCAAGAGGGATTGCTACAAACCAAAAAAGTGAGCTTGTGATCCATAACAAGGATGGCAGGATCGCAAAAAAAGATTCGCATGGTAACGATCCTTGTCCACCAAAGGATAAGAAGTAATTGAATAAGGGGCTTGTCGCCCCTTTTTTATGTACATCGGGTAGGCACTTCCGACACTATAAATTTCGAAAAGTGCATGTCATGTCCCCAACCATGACGGCACGTTACCTTGCAAGATTTTGTGCTGGACGGTACTATCTAGAGTGGTACAGTACTGTTGTAGTACTACCACTATAACCAATTGATTAACCAACACAATTTAGTACTAATGGCTGATGGCAGGGCCCCCACCCATTTCTGCTCCTGCCGTTTCGTCAAAAAATCCCAATGTGGCTAAACTTTAACCACGACTGACGCCGCAAGAATTGTCTGGCTGCGCAGTACGCTTCGGAGGTATTTCTGATGAAGTATGTTGATGGTTTTGTGGTTGCTGTTCCTGCCGAAAATAAAGATGCCTATCGAGAAATGGCCGCAAAGGCCGCGCCATTGTTTAAAGAGTTCGGCGCGCTTCGTATTGTTGAATGTTGGGCCAGCGATGTGCCAAACGGCAAAGTGACCGATTTTCGCATGGCAGTGAAAGCGGAAGAGAATGAGGAAGTGGTGTTTAGCTGGATTGAATACCCTTCAAAAGAGGTCCGCGACGCTGCCAATCAAAAAATGATGTCTGACCCACGAATGAAAGAGTTCGGCGAATCAATGCCGTTTGATGGCAAACGGATGATTTACGGCGGGTTTGAGTCAATCATCGACGAGTAGCGTGACGGGCTGTGCGGCGTGCCGCCAGCCCCCAAAATTTACAGATGGTATTCTGCCCAGCGTATGAAATCTTCTTTTGGCAACGCTTTGCTGTACAGCCAGCCCTGACCGTAATGCACGCCATGCTGACGTAGCCACTCTTCCTGTTTACCCGTTTCGATCCCTTCCGCCACCATTTTCAGTTTCAACGTTTTTGCCATTTCGATGATATGCGGTGTGACATTTTTATATTCCAACGCATCAACGAAGGATTTATCGATCTTCAGAATGTCGACATCCAGATCCTGTAAATAACTTAAACTTGAATACCCCGTACCAAAATCATCCAGGTAAATATCATGACCCGCTTCCCGGTAGCGCGAAATTATCGGGGCGCTGGTTTTCGGATCGGCAAATTCGCGCTCTGTAAGTTCAAGAGCGATCTGTTTGGGGTTAACCTGGTAGTGATTGATCATGTCTCGCAGCAGTTGCGGAATTTTTTCCGAGGCGAGCACGGTGGATTCAAGATTGATGGAAATATGTTGTTCCGGGTGTTGTCGCAGCCAGTCGCCCATATCTTCAAACACGTTTCTTATAATCAGCAGCGTCAGAGGCTCAGAAAGACCCGTTTGCTGTGCCAGCGGAATAAAACTATCTGGCGACAACCAACTACCGTCTGTCTGCGGCCAGCGCGCCAGTGCTTCAGCACCGACAATTTTGCCATTGGCTAAGGAGATAATCGGCTGATAGTGCACACAAATATCACGATTTTCGATGGCATCCTGCAAGCGATGATGCGGAGACTGGATACGACGCAAAATACGCAGCACAAACATGGCTGCCAGCAGGCCAATTAACAACCCTACAGGTAACCAGATAAAGACCTGCCGATGCCAGCCTTTTTGCAACGTTTTCGTTGAAGCCCAGGTGATGATGGAAATATTCATCTCTGGTAAGGGCAGAATGTCGTAAATGATCCCATTATTTTCGATGTGCTCACCGGGTGTTTTTTGCAATTGGGTAATAATACCCCGGGCAATTTCGTCGCTGCTGGTTATGACTATATTACGGGCATTGCCAATAATAGCGGCATCAATTTGCCATGAGCTATAAGGAATCACGTCGATAAAGGAGGCGGGGTCGATCATCACTACGTAATGTGCGGTTCCCATAGCAACCATGTAACGGGTAATACCTAAGTCATTGTGTGAGGTTAACCAGACCCGATAACCATCTTTTGAAATCTTCCCCGGCTCCGGAAAGGTATCCGGTGGGCTTTCGTGTTCCAGAGAAGAGCATTGGGGAACGTTGTTATCGATATAAACCACTTCCTGAATATAGCGATAGCTGTATGAAACCCGCCGCATTTCCATGAGATGCTCTTCACTACAGGCTCCGCCTTGCCATCTTTCCAGCTCTTGTAGTGCATCTTTCCCTTGCGTCGCCACTTTATTGGCTCGAATAGCGACGCGGGAGGAATAGGTATTCAGCTCTTCAACAAACGACGCTTCTACCTGCTGATGAGCCAGCCAGATGCTTAAGCCGACAGGCAGTAGTACTGAAAGTATAAGCACTCCCGAAATCAGGCCGACCAGATGTCGTGTTCTCACCAACATGTCCTTATCAACACAATGTAGGGAAAGTATATCTGATTGTGGAAAAAGGCTGGCAGGAGATAAGTGGGTAAGGTCAGTATTTCATGAAATGATGGGGGGGCAACGATCATTGTCAATTGACCAGGCGCAGAGCTTACGCCTGGTGTGAAAGTCTGACTTAAGTTGTTGATTCGGCGCGAGCGAGAGTGAAAATATCGTAAAAAGACAGCTCGCCTTTACGGGTGATCATTTTTTGCAGTTGTTCTTTATGAACATCTGCGACACGCGGCGAGTTCAGTATGGTTTCAACCAGCGCGGCAGGGACAAAGCGCGTGTTATACCATTCGCCGTTATAGCAAACTCGAAAATCCAGCACGTCGATGTCTTCGTAGCGGTAGCGTGGGTAGACATCGAAAAAGAAGAAACCGTTGAGCAGGATGAATAGCACGACAAGGAGCCAGACTGAACCTGATAGCGTTTCGGACTGCAACATCACTGCCAGCGTAGCAAAAAAGGCAACATACATGCCAATAAACAGCCCCGGATGTTTGCGGATAAAACTGATACTAAAGCGGGGCTTGTTGTCGCGTTTTTCGCGCGTATTCAGAGATTCAATTGTTTCGGTCAGCAGGCGTTGTATTTCGGTCATCTTTTGCCTTCGTGGTATCTGCAACTCTCCAGGGAACACCTTATTTTAACGTGGGAATGACATGAGAAAAGTAACAGATTAACTACAATTTTGCATAACAGTTGCAATTTGTAGTTACAGTTTTTTAATGACTCTGGCTGGGTTACCGCCTACGACAACATTATCAGGGACATCTTTGGTGACGACGGCACCTGATGCCACTACGACGTTATCGCCAATGGTAACGCCCGGGTTAATGATGGCACGACCACCAATCCAGACGTTGTTACCGATAGTCACCGGTTTCCCCAGTTCAACACCGCTATTACGTGCTACAGGGTCGATGGGATGTGTTGCCGTGTAGATATGGACACCAGGCGCCAGCATACAATTATCGCCGATATGAATAGGGCAGACATCAAGCATCACGCAATCGAAGTTCGCGTAAAACCCTTTACCGAGAAAAATGTTATAGCCATAGTCGCAGCGAAAGGAGGGCTCAATATACGCATCCGCAACCTGACCGAGTAAATCGGCGAGGATTTTTTGGCGTAAGGATTGATCTTCCGGCGAGGAAGGATTGTATTGGTGAATAAGCTGACGAGCGCGCAGGCGATCGCGAGATAAAGTCTCATCTGCCGATCGATACAACTCACCAGCAATCATCTTTTCTTTTTCTGTGCTCATTACTGACGACCCGGTTGCTGGAAATGGGGCAACACAGTAATACGAAATGTCAGTGATGAGAACGTTCCCGTCACCTCTGTGTGACAGAAGTCACACGCGGCATGTCGTCAGAGTAAAAATAAAATATATCTAATAAACAGATGGTTATAGTCCAGTGCTTATACTGTTTAATTATCGAATAAATTTCCACACCGAGGAAGGGATCTTGTCGTAAAGCTTATTCATGGTCAATTCTGCAAGACGGTGATCTGCGGCTGAGTAAAATACCGCCAGTTCATTATCTGATAATTCGTATTTATTTTTCTCGATAACACGTTCCAGCGTGTCAATTGTCTGACAACGACGCAAACGCATCAAATAATCGGTTTTCGTTAAAGGCTTATCGGACATACTTCTACCCATGGTTGTAATAATTAGAACAAGATAAACTCGCAGGATTCTCTTTAGTGGCGTTCACAAAACAACGGAACAGTCGGTTACCTGACTTCCGCCATTTCTGGAGATCCTGCATATTAATACCATAACTACTGAACAACATAAAGGTGTCGTCCAGATATTCATCTATCTGCTCAATGAGCTTATTGTCTTCATTATACTTAATTTTGTAATTAAGTGCGAAGGTCGCAATATGCTCAATGAGTTCATTAAGCTGCAGATTGATAGCCGAGGTAGGGTCGTTAACCCAACCATGATTGCTTTCTTCAAGGTTTGCAAGACAGTCATGATACAGGGTTTCGCAGAGAAATTTAAGCTGTGCAATATCATGTCTTTTTGGTGAGTATTCATCCATAACGCGTCCCCTTCTTAGTGGTTGAACTAACGGACACCTTTCGGGGTGGGAAAACTTACTGACCTGGACTTGCCCTCACAGTTGTTAGATTAACTATAATCCACTCTTTGAAGGTTTTCATCGCATTATTACGAAAAATTACAATTAGGGGGAGGAGAGGGAAAAGGCTTACTTTTTCACCCTACATCAACCACGTATAGGCTAAAGCAGTTTGTTTGATGCTATTCATAACGTAATCAGGATCCTTGCGTCGAGGGTGATAAAATGAGACGGGAATTTGTCACACTAATACCCAGGATTACTCTGATTATGATGTAATTGATATGAATAAATAAAGGATTGCCGCAAATAATTAAGAATAGCCTCTAGATGTCTATGGGTTATTATACCTATTACTACCACTTAATATAAATTAACTAACAATAAGCATTTTTTATGAATTTTATGTAGCGTTAAAACTAACTTCCGTTTGCGAGCTTAGCTGTAAACATTGTTATTTTAAGATTATACGTATTAAAAAGGCCGCTTGCGCGGCCTTAGTGATTACGAGATCTATCAATGATGATCGACAGTATGGTTATGTTCGATATCTTCATTCTTGCGACTAAAGCGGCGGCGAACCACCACAAAGAACACCGGAACGAAGAAGATTGCCAGTACTGTTGCCGTCACCATCCCGCCCATTACGCCAGTACCTACCGCATTTTGTGCGCCAGAGCCAGCACCAGTGCTGATAACCAACGGCATAACACCGAGGATAAACGCTAGTGAGGTCATCAGGATTGGGCGTAAACGCATACGCACCGCGTCCAGAGTTGCTTCAATCAGACCTTTACCTTCTTTATCCATCAAGTCTTTGGCGAATTCGACGATAAGTATCGCGTTCTTCGCCGACAACCCAATGGTTGTAAGCAGGCCCACCTGGAAGTATACGTCATTGGTTAAGCCACGGAAGGTGGCTGCCAGCAACGCACCGATAACCCCTAGCGGAACAACCAGCATAACGGAGAACGGAATCGACCAGCTCTCATACAGCGCCGCCAGACACAGGAACACCACAATCAACGAAATTGCGTACAGCGAAGGCGCCTGGTTGCCGGAGAGACGTTCCTGATAGGACATCCCCGTCCAGTCGTAGCCAACCCCCGTAGGCAGTTTGCTCGCCAGTTGCTCCATCAACGCCATCGCTTCACCGGTACTCTTGCCTGGTGCTGCCTGGCCTAAGATCTCCATGGATGGCAGACCGTTGTAACGTTCCAGACGCGGCGAACCGTATTCCCAACGGGAAGAGGAGAACGCCGAGAATGGCACCATCTGACCATTAGCCGCGCGGACATACCAGTTACCGATATCTTCTGGCAACATGCGGTATTTCGCTTCTGACATCACATAAACTTTCTTCACGCGACCACGGTCGATAAAGTCGTTCACGTAGCTGCCGCCCCATGCAGCACCCAGAGTGGTGTTAATGTCGTTGATAGAAACACCCAGCGCCTGAGCTTTTTCCTGGTCGATATCAATTTTAAACTGCGGCGTGTCTTCCAGACCGTTCGGACGCACGCTGGTCAGCATATCAGGATGCTTCGCCGCTTCGCCCAGCAACTGGTTACGTGCCTGAGTCAGTTTTTCGTGACCGAGGCCGGCCTGGTCAATCAACTCAAAGTCAAAACCGGTTGCCGTACCCAGTTCTACAATCGCTGGCAGGTTAAAGGCGAACACCATCGCATCTTTAATCTGCGAGAAAGCGCGCGTTGCACGCGTGGTAATTGCTTCAACTTTGTTTTCATCACCCGGACGGTCAGCCCAGTCCTTCAACGAAACGAACGCAATACCCGTGTTCTGACCACGTCCTGCAAAACCGAAGCCGTTAACGGCGAACACCGATTCAACGTTGTTCTTTTCTTTGGTCAGATAGTAATTCGTCACTTCGTTGAGCACTTTCTGCGTGCGTTCCTGCGTTGCACCTGCAGGCAGCTGAACCATGGTCATAAATACGCCCTGGTCTTCATCTGGCAAGAAGGAGCTTGGCAGACGCACGAACAGATAGGCCATGCCGACCACGATGATCAGATACAGCACCAGATAACGCCCCGTACTGCGCAGAATTCCGCCTACGCTGTCGGTGTAGTGGTGCGTGCTCTTCTCGAACATGCGGTTAAACCAGCCGAAGAAGCCTTTCTTGCCTTCCCCGTGATCGCCTTTGGCAATCGGTTTCAGCATGGTCGCACAAAGCGCCGGAGTCAGGATCAATGCCACCAGTACCGACAGTGCCATTGCCGAAACAATGGTAATGGAGAACTGACGATAGATTGCACCAGTCGAACCGCCGAAGAAGGCCATTGGTACGAATACCGCAGACAGCACCATCGCGATACCCACCAGTGCGCCCTGAATCTGCCCCATCGATTTACGTGTAGCTTCTTTCGGCGGCAAACCTTCTTCCGCCATCACACGTTCCACGTTTTCTACTACAACGATGGCGTCATCCACCAACAGGCCGATAGCGAGCACCATCCCGAACATCGTTAGCGTGTTTATCGAGAAGCCAAAGGCAGCAAGAACCGCAAAGGTTCCCAGCAATACCACCGGTACGGCAATGGTCGGAATCAACGTCGCGCGGAAGTTCTGCAAGAACAGATACATGACCAGGAACACGAGGATGATCGCTTCAACCAGCGTTTTAACCACTTCGTGAATGGAGATTTTCACGAACGGCGTAGTGTCGTATGGATAAACGATTTTCAGACCCGATGGGAAGAACGGCTCCATCTTCGCCAGTTCAGCACGGATTGCCGCAGCCGTATCCAGCGCGTTCGCACCGGTCGCCAGTTTGATACCCAGACCAGAAGCGGGTTGTCCGTTAAACTCTGCGATGATGTCGTAGTTCTCACCACCCAGCTCAATTTTCGCCACATCACGCAGCAGTACGCGGGAACCATCCTGATTCACTTTCAGCAGAATTTTGCCGAACTCTTCAGTGGAGGTCAGACGCGTCTGAGCAATAATAGAGGCGTTAAGCTGCTGGCCTTTCACCGGCGGCGTACCACCGAGCTGACCGGCCGCGACCTGGGCGTTTTGTGCTTTGATAGCGGTAATGACATCAACCGGCGTTAACTGGTATTTGTTCAGCTCATTCGGGTTCATCCAGATACGCATCGCATACTGTGAACCGAACAGCTGAACGTCACCGACGCCTGATGTACGGCTGATGGCATCTTTCATATTCGCCGCTACATAGTCGGATATATCCTCCTGCGTCATGGAGCCATCGGTGTTGATAACGCCGACAACCATCAGGAAGCTACTGGAGGATTTCTCAACGCTCACCCCTTGCTGCTGTACTTCCTGCGGCAGTAATGGCATCGCCAGTTGCAGTTTGTTCTGCACCTGAACCTGCGCAATATCCGCATCAGTACCAGACTCAAAGGTCAGGGTGATCTGCACAGTACCCGTGGAGTCACTGTTGGAGGACATGTACATCAGGTTATCAATACCGTTCATATTCTGTTCGATAACCTGTGTAACAGTGTCCTGCACCGTTTTTGCATCAGCGCCAGGATAGGAAGCGGAGATCGTTACTGCCGGCGGTGCAATCGTAGGATATTGCGCCACCGGCAGTTTGAGGATCGCCAGCCCCCCTGCCAACATGATGATGATGGCGATCACCCACGCAAAAATCGGGCGATCAATAAAGAAATTAGGCATGTCTTAACGGCTCCTGTTTAAGTTAAGACTTGGACTGTTCAGGCTGAGCACCGCTTGCGTCTTGCTGGTTGTTATCAGCGGTTATCTCTTGTGCTTTCACCTGGACACCAGGACGCACTTTCTGCAGCCCACTTACTACTACTCGTTCGCCTGCTTTCAGACCCTCAGTCACCAGCCACTTATCGCCAATGGCCTGGCTTGCGACGATCGGACGAGTTTCCACTTTGTCATCCGCGCCAACTACCAGAACGGTAGCTTCGCCGCGTGGTGTACGAGTTACACCTTGTTGCGGAACTAAAATGGCGGTTGGATTAAGCCCTTCTTCCAGACGTGCGCGCACGAACATACCCGGCAGCAGGGTGTGATCCGGGTTCGGGAAGATAGCGCGTAAAGTGATAGAACCGGTGGTCTGATCAACGGTAACGTCAGAGAACTCCAGCGTACCGTCCTGCGGGAACTTAATACCGTCACTGGTGATTAGCGAGACTTTGGCTTTACCGTTCTCTTGCTTCAGTGTGCCGTTGGCGAGTTCTTGTTTCAGACGCAGGAAATCGTTACTGGACTGAGTAACATCAACGTAGATCGGATCAAGTTGCTGCACGGTCGCCAGCGCAGTCGCCTGGCCGTTTTGCACCAATGCGCCTTCCGTCACGTTCGATTTACCAATACGGCCGGTAATCGGAGAGGTGACTTTGGTGTAAGCCAGATTGATGCGCGCGGTTTCAACAGCCGCTTTCGCCGCAGTAACAGCCGCATTTGCCTGTTGCGCATCAGCCAGCGCCTGATCGTACTCTTGCTTACTGATGTACTGAGTACCCAGCAGCTTCTGGTAACGATTAACAGTCAACTGCGCGATATTGGCTGCTGCCTGCGCTTTAGCCAGATCGCCTTTTGCACTGTCGTACGCTGCCTGATAGGTCGCAGGATCAATCTGATAGAGAGAGACACCTGCTTCGATGTCGCTACCTTCTTTGAAATTACGCTTCAGGATAATCCCGCTAACTTGAGGACGAACTTCTGCGATCCGGTAGGCACTGGTGCGACCCGGAAGCTCGGTTGTGATCTGCAGAGGTTCAGTTTTGACTGTTACTACCCCAACAGCGGGCATCTGCTGGCCACCTTGTTGGGCCTGTTTGTCGTCACATCCTGTAAGCGCTAAGCTGCCTGAGAGCATCAGAACGATCGCCAGAGGCGTAAACCCTCTGTTTTTGTTCATATGTAAACCTCGAGTGTCCGATTTCAAATTGGTCAATGGTCAAAAGTCGATAAACCCATTGCTGCGTTTATATTATCGTCGTGCTATGGTACATACATTCATAAATGTATGTAAATCTAACGCCTGTAAATTCACGAACATATGGCACGAAAAACCAAACAAGAAGCGCAAGAAACGCGTCAACACATCCTCGATGTGGCTTTACGTCTTTTCTCACAGCAGGGGGTATCATCCACCTCACTGGGAGAGATTGCAAAAGCAGCAGGCGTTACGCGTGGTGCAATCTACTGGCATTTTAAAGATAAGTCGGATTTGTTCAGTGAGATCTGGGAGCTGTCAGAATCCAATATTGGTGAACTAGAGCTTGAGTATCAGGCAAAATTCCCTGACGATCCACTCTCAGTATTAAGAGAAATACTAATTCATGTTCTTGAATCGACGGTGACTGAAGAGCGGCGGCGATTATTGATGGAGATTATTTTCCACAAATGCGAATTTGTCGGAGAAATGGCTGTTGTTCAACAGGCACAACGTAATCTCTGTCTGGAAAGTTATGACCGTATAGAACAAACGTTAAGACATTGTATTGAAGCGAAAATGCTGCCCGCAGATTTAATGACGCGTCGCGCAGCCATTATTATGCGCGGCTATATTTCCGGCTTAATGGAAAATTGGCTCTTTGCCCCGCAATCTTTTGACCTCAAAAAAGAAGCCCGCGATTACGTTGCCATATTGTTGGAAATGTATCTTCTTTGCCCTACGCTTCGTACACCTGTCACCAACGAAAAATCCTGAATCAGACTCCAGGATTTTTCCTGGACATTTTCTCTGTTGCTATTCTGGCTCTCTACGGCGTGCTATTCTAGCCGCTTGACTATTTCAGGTCGTCCTTCAGGTTCAGAAACCTTCATTCATCATGACTATGTTCCAGTATTACAAACGATCACGGCATTTTGTTTTTTCAGCATTTATTGCTTTCGTTTTGGTCTTGTTATGCCAGAACACGGCCTTTGCGCGGGCGTCATCAAATGGTGACTTACCGACGAAAGCGGATCTACAGGCACAGCTTGACTCGCTTAATAAACAAAAAGATCTTTCTGCTCAGGACAAACTGGTTCAGCAGGATCTGACAGACACATTAGCCACTCTCGATAAAATCGATCGCGTAAAAGAAGAGACGGTTCAGTTACGACAAAAAGTGGCTGAAGCGCCAGAAAAAATGCGCCAGGCGACCGTAGCGTTAACCGCACTTAGCGATGTGGACAACGACGACGAAACGCGCAAAATTCTGAGCACGCTTTCGTTGCGCCAACTGGAAACTCGCGTTGCCCAGGCGCTGGACGATTTGCAAAACGCACAAAACGATCTGGCGTCTTATAACAGCCAGTTAGTTTCTTTACAGACGCAGCCTGAACGCGTGCAAAATGCGATGTATACCGCCTCACAGCAGCTGCAACAAATTCGCAGCCGCCTGGATGGCACGGAAGTCGGTGAGACAGCCTTACGTCCCAGCCAGAAAGTGCTGATGCAGGCGCAGCAGGCTTTGTTGAATGCCGAGATTGACCAGCAACGTAAAAGCCTGGAAGGGAACACCGTCTTACAGGATACCCTGCAAAAGCAACGCGATTATGTGACGGCGAACAGCACTCGTCTGGAACATGAGCTGCAACTATTGCAGGAGGCGGTTAACAGCAAGCGTCTGACATTAACTGAAAAAACGGCGCAGGAAGCGGTAACGCCGGACGAAGCTGCGCGTATTCAGGCTAATCCGCTGGTGAAACAAGAGCTGGAAATTAACCAGCAGTTAAGTCAGCGTCTGATTAGCGCCACTGAAAACGGCAATTTGCTGATGCAGCAAAACATAAAAGTCAAAAACTGGCTGGAGCGGGCGCTGCAATCGGAACGCAATATCAAAGAGCAGATTTCTGTCCTGAAGGGCAGTCTGCTGCTGTCACGTATTCTTTATCAGCAACAACAAACGCTGCCCTCGGCGGACGAACTGGAAAATATGACCAACCGCATTGCGGATTTGCGTCTCGAACAGTTCGAAGTGAACCAGCAGCGTGACGCACTCTTCCAGAGTGATGCTTATGTCGCCAAACTGGAAGAGGGTCATGCGAATGAAGTCAACGACGAAGTCCGTGACGCATTGTTGCAAGTAGTTGATATGCGTCGCGAATTGCTGGATCAGCTTAACAAACAGTTGGGCAACCAACTCATGATGGCCATTAACCTGCAAATCAACCAGCAACAGTTAATGAGCGTATCGAAAAACCTGAAATCCATCCTGACCCAGCAGATTTTCTGGGTGAACAGTAACCGCCCGATGGACTGGGACTGGATTAAAGCGTTCCCACAAACGCTGCAGGATGAATTCAAGTCGATGAAAATTACGGTGAACTGGGAAAAAGCCTGGCCTGCCGTCTTTATCGCTTTCCTCGCAGGTTTGCCGCTGCTGCTCATCGCCGGGTTGATTCACTGGCGTCTGGGATGGCTGAAAGCGTATCAACAAAAACTGGCTTCCGCCGTAGGTTCCCTGCGTAACGACAGCCAGCTCAACACACCAAAAGCGATCCTTATCGATCTGATCCGCGCGCTGCCGGTGTGTCTGATTATTCTCGCCGTCGGTTTGATTCTGCTCACCATGCAGCTCAACATCAGTGAATTACTGTGGTCGTTCAGCAAAAAACTGGCGATTTTCTGGCTGGTGTTTGGCCTGTGCTGGAAGGTACTGGAGAAAAACGGCGTTGCCGTGCGTCACTTTGGTATGCCGGAACAGCAGACCAGCCACTGGCGTCGGCAAATTGTCCGCATCAGTCTCGCGTTGCTGCCAATCCATTTCTGGTCTGTGGTGGCAGAACTTTCCCCGCTGCATCTGATGGATGATGTGCTGGGGCAGGCGATGATTTTCTTCAACCTGCTGCTGATTGCCTTCCTAGTATGGCCGATGTGCCGCGAAAGCTGGCGCGATAAAGAGTCGCACACCATGCGACTGGTCACCATTACCGTGCTGTCGATTATCCCGATTGCGTTGATGGTGCTGACCGCCACAGGTTATTTCTACACCACGCTGCGCCTCTCCGGGCGTTGGATTGAAACTGTTTATTTGGTGATCATCTGGAACCTGCTGTACCAGACGGTATTGCGCGGCTTAAGCGTAGCGGCGCGGCGTATCGCCTGGCGTCGTGCGCTGGCGCGTCGGCAGAATCTGGTGAAAGAGGGCGCAGAAGGTGCCGAACCGCCGGAAGAGCCCACCATTGCACTGGAGCAGGTTAACCAGCAGACGCTGCGTATTACCATGTTGCTGATGTTTGCGCTGTTCGGTGTCATGTTCTGGGCAATTTGGTCCGATTTGATCACCGTGTTCAGCTATCTCGACAGCATCACGCTCTGGCATTACAACGGCACTGAAGCCGGGGTTGCGGTGGTGAAAAGCGTCACTATGGGCAGTCTGTTGTTTGCGATTATCGCATCGATGGTTGCCTGGGCGCTGATCCGCAACCTGCCTGGTTTGCTGGAAGTGCTGGTGCTCTCGCGACTGAATATGCGCCAGGGCGCGTCGTATGCCATTACTACCATCCTTAACTACATCATTATTGCCGTTGGTGCGATGACAGTGTTTGGGTCGCTTGGTGTGTCGTGGGATAAACTCCAGTGGCTGGCAGCGGCATTATCTGTAGGTCTGGGTTTTGGTTTACAAGAGATCTTCGGTAACTTCGTTTCTGGTTTGATCATCCTGTTCGAACGTCCGGTGCGCATTGGCGATACGGTAACCATCGGTACTTTCTCCGGAACAGTCAGTAAGATTCGTATTCGTGCAACGACTATTACGGACTTCGATCGCAAAGAAGTGATCATCCCGAACAAAGCGTTCGTAACCGAGCGTCTGATCAACTGGTCGTTAACCGATACCACCACTCGTCTGGTGATCCGCCTGGGTGTGGCTTACGGTTCTGATCTGGAAAAAGTACGCAGAGTCCTGCTTCAGGCAGCGACTGAGCATCCAAGGGTGATGCACGAACCGATGCCGGAAGTCTTCTTTACTGCGTTTGGCGCCAGCACCCTGGATCACGAGCTGCGCCTGTACGTTCGTGAACTGCGCGACCGTAGCCGTACTGTCGATGAACTGAACCGTACCATTGATCAGCTGTGCCGTGAAAACGACATCAACATTGCCTTTAACCAGCTTGAAGTGCATCTGCACAACGAGAAGGGCGATGAGGTGACGGAAGTAAAACGCGACTACAAAGGCGACGATCCGACGCCAGCGGTAGGGTAATAACGAAAGGGGGCGACATTTATCCGCCCCCGAGATTGCTGACAAAGCCCGGCATATGCACGGACAATCCCCTCGCCCCATCGGGGAGAGGGCTAGGGTGAGGGGGGCAGGCCAGCGCCTGTGCGAATAATACCCTCACCCCGACCCTCTCTCTAAAAGGGCGAGGGGGAAAGCCGTGCCCGTTTTGACCCGTAAGCGAGTTTGTCAGCAATCGCAGGGACGGCATCTAGCCACCCCATTTATTTTTCGCTTTGCGCCTCATCATCGCGCGTTAATTTCTTTTCATAATCACGTTTTACAATATCAAGGGCGCGCAGCACGGTACTGGCAGGGATCTGATTTTCCTCCAGCAGCACAATCAAATCGACGGCCAGTTTGACATCGTCAGGGGCATTTTCCAGTGACATACTCTCTCCATTGTTAGCGGGTTAAACGCGCTAACCTGTTTTCGATTTTTTCCAGCGCATGGCGACACCGCGCCAGACGCGCTTCATAGGCTTCTACTTCACGATGCAGCGTTTGCTGCTCTACGAGATCGGTTGCCTGCGCCAGACGGGATTTACGTTCCGCTACCATCTCACGTAATCGCCGTTCAAAATCCTGATGTTGAATCCTTTTTCGTTGCCAGCGGGCAATTTTGGGTGGCGCGCTGTCCCACTCGCGCAGTGACCAGGATGCCGCTTCACGGGCAATCGCTTCCAGTTGGGCGACCAGGTGTTCTGCCAGCCAGGCTACTTGCGGCAGCTGCTGCTGTTCGACTGCGTGACGAAGCGCAGCCATGTTATCGCCCGCCTCATCAAGACAAGCCTGTAACGTTGTCGCGCGAGTCTGAAAAAGATGCCTGTCGAAACGGGCGCTTAACGTGCTGAACTGCGCCACCGGGACACAACGCTGGCGCAGCGTGGCGAGCTGACTTTCCAGTTTTTCCAGCAGCAAGGTAGTTTTCACGATAAGACCTCAATGAAAATGATAATTGTTATGCTAAAGTAGCCACTCTGTAAGCTGACAACACTCAATATGCAACGAATCATTTTAATCATCATTGGCTGGCTGGCGGTAGTGTTGGGTACGCTGGGCGTGGTATTACCGGTATTGCCGACTACGCCGTTTATCCTGTTGGCGGCCTGGTGCTTTGCGCGCTCTTCCCCGCGTTTTCACGCCTGGCTGTTGTACCGCTCATGGTTTGGCAGCTATTTACGTTTCTGGCAGAAATACCATGCAATGCCGCGTGGCGCAAAACCACGGGCGATTTTATTGATACTCGTGACTTTTGCTATTTCACTATGGTTTGTGCATATGGTGTGGGTACGCATTTTGTTGCTGGTGATCCTCACTTGTTTGCTGATTTTTATGTGGCGAATCCCGGTGATTGATGAAAAGCAAGAAAAGCACTGAAGCACAACAATCGCTGTTGCAATTATCGCGCACAGCCAGTACATTCTGGCGTTTTCGAGCACAGGCGCAGGCGGTCAAAGGTTAAACAAAAGTTACTTTTGATACGTTTAAAACGCGCCGTGAGTACCACCGTAACAAGCAGGCATACACTTATGACCGCGACTGCACAGCAGCTTGAGTATCTCAAAAATAGCATCAAAAGCATTCAGGACTACCCAAAACCCGGCATTCTGTTCCGTGATGTCACCAGCTTACTGGAAGACCCGAAAGCTTACGCTCTCAGCATCGACCTGCTGGTTGAGCGTTACAAAAATGCGGGTATTACCAAAGTTGTCGGCACCGAAGCACGTGGCTTCTTGTTTGGTGCTCCGGTAGCATTGGGTCTGGGCGTAGGTTTTGTACCGGTACGTAAACCGGGCAAACTGCCGCGCGAAACCATCAGCGAAACTTACGAACTGGAATACGGCACCGATAAGCTGGAAATCCACGTTGATGCCATTAAACCAGGTGACAAAGTATTGGTAGTCGACGATTTGCTGGCAACTGGGGGCACCATTGAGGCGACAGTGAAATTGATCCGTCGTCTGGGCGGTGAAGTCACTGACGCTGCATTCATCATTAATTTGTTCGACCTCGGCGGTGAACAGCGTCTCGAAAATCAAGGCATTACCTGTTATAGCCTTGTCCCGTTCCCGGGCCACTAATTTTCGACAGCCCGCGCCATGGGCAGCACAAGATGTACATTCAGCCTCGCCGTTCTGACGGGGCTGTGTTAGCATTACCCCTTCGTGAATCCACCTTCCAGCGTTTCAGAGCCTGCCAATGAGTTATCAGGTCTTAGCCCGAAAATGGCGCCCACAAACCTTTGCTGACGTCGTCGGCCAGGAACATGTGCTGACCGCACTGGCGAACGGCTTGTCGTTAGGGCGTATTCATCATGCTTATCTTTTTTCCGGCACCCGTGGCGTCGGAAAAACCTCTATCGCCCGACTGCTGGCGAAGGGGCTAAACTGCGAAACAGGCATTACCGCGACGCCGTGCGGCGTATGCGATAACTGCCGCGAAATCGAACAGGGACGCTTTGTTGATCTGATTGAGATCGATGCCGCCTCGCGCACCAAAGTCGAAGATACCCGCGACCTGCTGGATAACGTTCAGTACGCGCCAGCGCGCGGTCGCTTTAAAGTCTATCTGATCGACGAAGTGCATATGCTGTCGCGCCACAGCTTCAACGCACTGTTAAAAACCCTTGAAGAGCCACCAGAGCATGTGAAGTTCCTGCTGGCAACCACCGATCCGCAGAAATTGCCGGTGACGATTTTGTCGCGCTGTCTGCAATTTCATCTCAAGGCGCTGGATGTCGAGCAAATTCGTCATCAGCTTGAGCATGTTCTCAACGAAGAACATATCGCCCACGAGCCTCGGGCGCTGCAACTGCTGGCGCGCGCCGCTGAAGGCAGCCTGCGAGACGCGTTAAGTCTGACTGACCAGGCGATTGCCAGCAGTGATGGTCAGGTTTCGACCCAGGCGGTCAGTTCGATGCTCGGTACGCTCGACGACGATCAGGCGCTGTCGCTGGTAGAAGCGATGGTCGAAGCCAACGGCGAGCGCGTAATGGCGCTGATTAACGAAGCCGCTGCTCGTGGTATTGAGTGGGAAGCGTTGCTGGTGGAAATGCTCGGCCTGCTGCACCGCATTGCGATGGTACAGCTTTCGCCTGCTGCGCTTGGCAATGACATGGCTGCCATTGAGCTGCGGATGCGTGAACTGGCACGTACCGTGCCGCCAACAGATATTCAGCTTTACTACCAGACGCTATTGATTGGTCGCAAAGAATTACCGTATGCGCCAGACAGACGCATGGGCGTTGAAATGACGCTATTGCGCGCGCTGGCGTTCCATCCGCGTATGCCTCTACCCGAACCGGAAGTGCCGCGCCAGTCCTTTGCGCCAGTCGCGCCGACGGCGGTAATGACGCCAATGCAGGTGCCGCCACAGCCGCAATCAGCGCCGCAGCAGGCACCGACCGTACCGCTCTCAGAAACCACCAGCCAGGTGCTGGCGGCGCGCCAGCAACTACAGCGCGCACAGGGAGCAACCAAAGCAAAAAAGAGTGAACCGGCAGCCGCTACCCGCGCGCGGCCGGTGAATAACGCTGCGCTGGAAAGACTGGCTTCGGTCACCGATCGCGTTCAGTCGCGTCCGGCACCATCGGCGCTGGAAAAAGCGCCAGCCAAAAAAGAAGCGTATCGCTGGAAGGCAACCACCCCAGTGATGCAACAAAAAGAAGTCGTCGCCACGCCGAAGGCGCTGAAAAAGGCGCTGGAACATGAAAAAACGCCAGAGCTGGCGGCGAAGCTGGCGGCAGAAGCCATTGAGCGCGATCCGTGGGCAGCACAGGTGAGCCAACTTTCGCTACCAAAACTGGTCGAACAGGTGGCGTTAAATGCCTGGAAAGAGGAGAACGGCAACACGGTGTGTCTGCATTTGCGCTCCTCTCAGCGTCATTTGAATAACAGCGGTGCACAACAAAAACTGGCTGAAGCGTTGAGTACGTTAAATGGCTCAACGGTTGAACTGACTATCGTTGAAGATGATAATCCAGCGGTGCGTACGCCGCTGGAGTGGCGTCAGGCGATATACGAAGAAAAACTTGCGCAGGCGCGCGAGTCCATTATTGCGGATAATAATATTCAGACCCTGCGTCGATTCTTCGATGCGGAGCTGGATGAAGAAAGTATCCGCCCCATTTGATCGTAAGCACAGCTTACGATCGTCATCCTTAACGTGATTGAGAGAGAAACCTATGTTTGGTAAAGGCGGTCTGGGCAACCTGATGAAGCAGGCCCAGCAGATGCAAGAAAAAATGCAGCAGATGCAGGAAGAAATCGCGAAGCTGGAAGTGACCGGCGAATCCGGCGCAGGTCTGGTGAAAGTGACCATCAACGGCGCACACAACTGCCGTCGCGTTGAGATCGACCCAAGCCTGCTGGAAGATGACAAAGAGATGCTGGAAGATCTGGTTGCAGCGGCATTCAACGATGCGGCGCGTCGTATCGAAGAAACTCAGAAAGAAAAAATGGCCTCTGTTTCCTCCGGAATGCAGTTGCCGCCAGGCTTTAAGATGCCGTTCTGATGCAAACCAGCCCGCTGTTAACACAGCTTATGGAAGCACTGCGCTGTCTGCCGGGCGTTGGCCCGAAGTCAGCGCAGCGTATGGCGTTCACGCTGCTTCAGCGCGATCGTAGCGGCGGGATGCGTCTGGCGCAGGCGCTCACCCGGGCGATGTCGGAAATCGGTCACTGCGCCGATTGCCGCACCTTCACTGAACAGGAAGTCTGTAACATCTGTTCAAACCCGCGTCGTCAGGAAAACGGTCAGATTTGCGTGGTAGAGAGTCCTGCGGATATCTACGCCATTGAGCAGACGGGGCAGTTTTCCGGTCGTTATTTTGTGTTGATGGGGCACCTGTCACCGCTGGACGGCATTGGCCCGGATGATATCGGACTTGATCGTCTGGAACAGCGTCTGGTGGAGGAAAAAATCACCGAAGTGATCCTCGCCACCAACCCAACGGTCGAAGGTGAAGCCACCGCTAACTACATTGCCGAGCTTTGCGCGCAGTATGACGTGGAAGCCAGCCGTATTGCCCACGGCGTACCGGTTGGCGGCGAACTGGAAATGGTCGATGGCACCACGCTGTCGCACTCACTCGCCGGGCGTCATAAGATTCGTTTTTAAGCAAACGAGAGCAGGATCACCTGCTCTCGCTTGAAATTACCCCCCCTTGTCCCCATCTCTCCCTCATCCTGTTTTTAACCTTAAAATGGCATCATTGAGGTAGACCTACATGAAAGGACAAGAAACTCGTGGTTTTCAGTCAGAAGTGAAGCAGCTTCTGCATCTGATGATCCATTCTCTCTATTCCAATAAAGAAATCTTCCTGCGTGAGCTTATCTCTAACGCCTCCGATGCGGCGGACAAGCTGCGTTTCCGCGCGCTCTCTAATCCGGATCTGTACGAAGGTGATGGCGAACTGCGCGTTCGTGTCTCTTTCGATAAAGACAAGCGCACGCTGACTATTTCCGACAACGGCGTGGGGATGACCCGCGACGAAGTGATCGACCACCTGGGGACTATCGCTAAATCCGGCACCAAATCGTTCCTCGAATCTCTGGGGTCTGATCAGGCGAAAGACAGCCAGCTGATCGGTCAGTTTGGTGTTGGTTTCTACTCCGCATTTATCGTGGCCGATAAAGTGACCGTGCGTACTCGCGCGGCAGGCGAAAAACCAGAAAACGGCGTCTTCTGGGAATCGGCTGGCGAAGGTGAATACACCGTTGCCGACATCACCAAAGAAGATCGCGGTACTGAAATCACCCTGCATCTGCGTGAAGGCGAAGATGAATTCCTCGATGACTGGCGCGTTCGCTCCATCATCAGCAAATACTCCGACCATATCGCGCTGCCGGTAGAGATCGAAAAACGCGAAGAGAAAGACGGCGAAACCGTTATTTCCTGGGAGAAAATCAACAAAGCGCAGGCGCTGTGGACGCGTAACAAGTCGGAAATCACCGATGAAGAGTACAAAGAGTTCTACAAACACATCGCCCACGACTTTAACGATCCGCTGACCTGGAGCCACAACCGCGTTGAAGGTAAGCAGGAGTACACCAGCCTGCTGTACATCCCGTCCCAGGCTCCGTGGGATATGTGGAACCGCGATCATAAACACGGCCTGAAACTGTATGTTCAGCGTGTGTTCATCATGGACGACGCAGAACAGTTCATGCCGAACTATCTGCGCTTCGTGCGTGGTCTGATTGACTCCAGCGATCTGCCGCTGAACGTTTCCCGTGAAATCCTCCAGGACAGCACGGTAACGCGTAACCTGCGCAATGCGCTGACCAAGCGTGTGCTGCAAATGCTGGAAAAACTGGCGAAAGACGACGCGGAAAAATATCAGACCTTCTGGCAACAGTTTGGCCTGGTACTGAAAGAGGGGCCGGCGGAAGATTTCGCTAACCAGGAAGCGATCGCCAAACTGCTGCGTTTTGCTTCTACTTATACCGACTCTTCTGCGCAGACCGTGTCTCTGGAAGACTATGTTTCCCGCATGAAAGAAGGGCAGGAGAAAATCTACTACATCACCGCAGACAGCTATGCGGCAGCGAAGAGCAGCCCGCACCTGGAACTGCTGCGTAAGAAAGGCATCGAAGTTCTGCTCCTTTCTGACCGCATCGATGAGTGGATGATGAACTATCTGACTGAGTTCGACGGTAAACCGTTCCAGTCTGTGTCCAAAGTTGACGAGTCGCTGGAAAAACTGGCTGACGAAGTTGATGAGAGCGCGAAAGAAGCGGAGAAAGCACTGACTCCGTTTATCGACCGTGTGAAAGCCCTGCTCGGCGAGCGTGTGAAAGATGTCCGTCTGACTCACCGTCTGACCGATACGCCAGCGATTGTGTCTACTGACGCGGACGAAATGAGCACTCAGATGGCGAAACTGTTCGCTGCGGCGGGCCAGAAAGTGCCAGAAGTGAAATATATCTTCGAACTGAACCCGGATCACGTACTGGTGAAACGTGCGGCAGATACTGAAGATGAAGCGAAGTTCAGCGAGTGGGTAGAACTGCTGCTGGATCAGGCGCTGCTGGCAGAACGCGGTACGCTGGAAGATCCGAACCTGTTTATTCGTCGTATGAACCAGCTGCTGGTGTCGTAAGCCTTTTACCCCCTTACCCTAACCCTCTCCTCAAAGGGGAGAGGGGATCGATCGTGCAGATATTAAAGAACTGCGCTGGTTTTCACCCTCGCCCCTTTGGGGAGAGGGCCGGGGTGAGGGGCATCAACCGCACTTTCCCCCAAACTTTCTCCCCTTAACCGTTTCAGCCCCATGTGCCTTTCTTGAGGCAATTGCCTGTTGGTGGTATCGTTTATCGCTTTTTCAAAAAATTCGACACATTTTAAGGGGATTTTCGCAATGCGTATCATTCTGCTTGGCGCTCCGGGCGCGGGGAAAGGGACTCAGGCTCAGTTCATCATGGAGAAATATGGTATTCCGCAAATCTCCACTGGCGATATGCTGCGTGCTGCGGTCAAATCTGGCTCCGAGCTGGGTAAACAAGCAAAAGACATTATGGATGCTGGCAAACTGGTCACCGACGAACTGGTGATCGCGCTGGTTAAAGAGCGCATTGCTCAGGAAGACTGCCGTAATGGTTTCCTGTTGGACGGCTTCCCGCGTACCATTCCGCAGGCAGACGCGATGAAAGAAGCGGGCATCAATGTTGATTACGTTCTGGAATTCGACGTACCGGACGAACTGATCGTTGACCGTATTGTCGGTCGCCGCGTTCATGCGCCGTCTGGTCGTGTTTATCACGTTAAATTCAATCCGCCGAAAGTAGAAGGCAAAGACGACGTTACCGGTGAAGAACTGACTACTCGTAAAGACGATCAGGAAGAAACCGTGCGTAAACGTCTGGTTGAATACCATCAGATGACTGCGCCGCTGATTGGCTACTACTCTAAAGAAGCGGAAGCGGGCAACACCAAATACGCAAAAGTCGACGGCACCAAACCGGTTGCTGAAGTTCGCGCGGCTCTGGAAAAAATCCTCGGTTAATTCGAAAGCGCGCACGGATAGTCCCCTTGCCCTCGGGGAGAGGGTGAGGGGAACAGGCTTGCACAAGCAAACTTATCAGCAATCTCAGGCCGGATTTTCATTCGGCCTTTTACAAAAACCTCAATCTGCGTTATTCCTTTTTCTGATTTGACCTCTCACAGCAATTAGTTCTTCTTCCTCACTTTTCCGCTACAATTATCAACAAGTTGAATCGATAAGAGGCGGTAATGCGTCAGACAAAAACCGGTATCCTGCTGGCAAACCTGGGCACACCCGATGCCCCCACACCTGAAGCGGTAAAACGCTACCTGAAACAATTTTTAAGCGACAGACGCGTAGTCGATACTTCACGGCTGTTGTGGTGGCCATTGCTGCGCGGCGTGATTTTGCCGCTGCGCTCGCCGCGTGTGGCGAAGCTGTATGCCTCTGTCTGGATGGAAGGTGGCTCGCCGCTGATGGTTTACAGCCGCCAGCAACAACAGGCGCTGGCACAACGTTTACCGGAGACGCCCGTGGCGCTGGGAATGAGCTACGGCACGCCATCGCTGGAAAGCGCCGTAGATGAACTACTGGCTGAACATGTTGATCATATCGTGGTACTGCCGCTCTACCCGCAATACTCCTGTTCAACGGTCGGTGCGGTGTGGGATGAACTGGCTCGCATTCTGGCGCGCAAACGTAGCATTCCGGGGATATCGTTTATTCGCGATTACGCCGATAACCACGATTACATTAATGCGCTGGCGAATAGCGTTCGCGCTTCTTTTGCCAAACATGGCGAACCGGATCTGCTGTTGCTTTCTTATCATGGCATTCCGCAACGTTATGCGGATGAAGGCGATGATTATCCGCAACGTTGTCGCACAACGACTCGTGAACTGGCTTCCGCACTGGGGATGGCACCGGAAAAAGTGATGATGACCTTTCAGTCGCGCTTTGGTCGGGAACCCTGGCTGATGCCTTATACCGACGAAACGCTGAAAATGCTGGGAGAAAAAGGTGTCGGCCATATTCAGGTGATGTGTCCGGGCTTTGCTGCGGATTGTCTGGAAACACTGGAAGAGATTGCCGAGCAAAACCGTGAAGTCTTCCTCGGTGCAGGCGGAAAAAAATATGAATATATTCCGGCGCTTAATGCCACACCGGAACATATCGAAATGATGGCTAATCTTGTTGCCGCGTATCGCTAAAGCTGAGCGGTAAAGAATTGAGCGCCGTCGCGAAGAGCCTCGTCGGCGGTTTTCATCATCCGTGAATAATGCAAAAAGGCGTGCAGCGTGCCTGGGTAGAGTTTGAACTCACAGGGCTGCTGATGCGCCGCTAACGTCTGGTAAAGCAAGCGACTGTCATCCAGCAGCGGATCGAACTCTGCGCCGGCGATATAGCAGGGGGGCACATCGCGAGTGAGATCGTTATTAAACAGGCAGTAATACGGCGACTCGCGGTCTGCGTCGTTGCTTAAATACGCCTCTTCATACATCTGCAAATCTTGTTGCGTTAAGCCATCCCAGTCACCCCCAACAGACGACGAGTCACGGAATCGCGTAATCCGTAAAGCCCATACCACAGCAAAACACCCACAACTTTGCCGCAATCGATCTGCTTATCACGCAACCATAAAGCACTGGCGAGCGCCAGCATGGCGCCAGCGGAATCACCGGCAAAACCAATGCGTGACATATTGATCTGATAATCGCCCGCCTGCTGGTGGAAGTGACAACAAGACGCCACGATTTCCTCTATCGCTTGCGGAAAACGCGCTTCTGGCGAAAGGGTGTAATCAATGCCAATCACCGTACACTGGGTGTACTTTGCCAGCAGACGCATAATGCGATCGTGGGTATCGAGATTGCCGAGAATAAAACCGCCGCCATGTAGATAAAACAGCGTCGCCGGGCTATCCGGGTTCGGACAAAATTGCCGTGCTTTCACCTGTCCATATTTTGTCGGAACCGCGTAAGCTCTGGTTTCCATTTCTGGAGCGTCAGCGTTCCAGAATCGGCGCTCAAGCGTATAATGCTGGCGTTGTTCGGCAATCGTTCCCGTTGCGGGCCAGGGCGGTAAATCGGGCTGATGAGTGTTAACAACCGCCTTCATTTCGGCAGAGATTAGCTCCAGCACGGGTAGTTTGTTTTCCGGCTTCATGCAAAAACTCCTTTCAAATGGCACCATTGTAAGGAATATCTCCCATGAAAATGCGATCCCGTCGGCTGATATTGAAACTGCCTGCGTCTCGCGCGTTCAGGCATGATTGTGTTAACATTCGCCGCTCAGTTAACCACCCGTAAAAACAACCATGAAATTTCCCGGCAAACGTAAATCCAAACATTACTTCCCCGTAAATGCACGCGATCCGCTGTTGCAGCAAATCCAACCAGAAAACGAAACCAGCGCAGCCTGGGTGGTCGGTATCGACCAGACGCTGGTGGATATTGAAGCGAAAGTGGAAGACGATTTTATTGAACGTTATGGATTAAGCGCCGGGCATTCACTGGTCATTGAAGATGATGTTGCTGAAGCACTTTATCAGGAGCTGAAACAGAAAAACCTGATTACTCATCAGTTTGCAGGTGGCACTATTGGCAATACCATGCACAACTACTCGGTGCTCGCGGACGACCGTTCGGTGCTGCTGGGCGTGATGTGCAGCAATATTGAAATTGGCAGCTATGCCTATCGTTACTTGTGCAATACATCCAGCCGTACCGATCTTAACTATCTGCAGGGTGTGGATGGCCCGATTGGTCGTTGCTTTACGCTGATTGGTGAGTCTGGCGAACGTACCTTTGCTATCAGTCCAGGTCATATGAACCAGTTACGGGCAGAAAGCATTCCGGAAGATGTTATCGCCGGAGCGTCGGCGCTGGTATTAACGTCCTATCTGGTGCGTTGCAAGCCGGGTGAACCGATGCCGGAAGCGACCATGAAAGCCATTGAGTATGCGAAGAAATATAACGTACCGGTGGTGCTGACGCTGGGCACTAAATTTGTCATCGCCGAGAATCCACAATGGTGGCAGCAATTCCTCAAAGAACACGTCTCCATCCTTGCGATGAACGAAGAAGAAGCTGAAGCGTTGACCGGAGAGAGCGATCCGCTGCTGGCATCTGATAAGGCGCTGGACTGGGTTGATCTGGTGCTGTGCACCGCCGGGCCAATCGGCTTGTATATGGCGGGCTTTACGGAAGACGAAGCGAAACGCAAAACCCAGCATCCGCTGTTGCCGGGCGCTATCGCGGAATTTAACCAGTATGAGTTTAGCCGCGCCATGCGCCACAAAGATTGCCAGAATCCGCTGCGCGTCTATTCGCACATTGCGCCGTATATGGGCGGGCCAGAAAAAATCATGAACACTAACGGTGCCGGTGATGGGGCGCTGGCGGCGCTGTTGCATGACATTACCGCCAATAGCTATCACCGCACTAACGTGCCAAATTCCAGCAAGCATAAATTCACCTGGCTGACTTATTCGTCGTTAGCGCAGGTGTGTAAATATGCTAACCGTGTGAGCTATCAGGTACTGAACCAGCATTCACCACGTTTAACGCGCGGTCTGCCGGAGCGAGAAGACAGCCTGGAAGAGTCTTACTGGGATCGTTAAGCCATTGAACCAATGACAGTCGGATGCGGCGTAAACGCCTTATCCGACCTACGGAAGATGGCACCTGTGGGCCGGATAAGATGCGGCAGCATCGCATCCGGCAATGGCGTCAATGTATTACCCCGTCACCACTTCACCCGCCGGTGGCGTTTCCAGCAGTTCCAGCATAGTACGGGCGATTTCACGTTCACCCATCACTACCTGATTCGCGCCACGTTCGGTGATATACGCCACCTCATCGTCATAATGGGCGCGGGCGATAATCTCAATATCCGGGTTTTTGGCGCGAGCAGAGGCCACAATCTCGCCAGCTTCGTAACCGTTAGGAATGGTCAGAATCAGCCATTTCGCGCACTCCAGATGCGCCAGTTGCATGATCTCTTCATTCGCCGCGTTGCCCAGTACCGCGCGAACGCCGCGCTCACGCAGTTCATCGACGCGGGTTCGTGATGTTTCAATCACCACTAACGGAATATCAGAGGCGAGTAATTTCTCCCCCAGCAGACTGCCTACACGACCGTAGCCCACCAGTAGCGCATGGTTGCAAATATCCACCGGGATCTGCTTCTCTTCTTCGATAGCTTCTTCCAGCGTCTGTTCTTCCAGCGTTTCGGTTTTTGCCAGATATTTCTCCAGCAGCGCGAACAGCACCGGGTTGAGCATAATCGACAGGATCGCGCCTGCCAGTACCAGGTTTTGTCCGGCCTGCGGCAGTAAATTCAATGCCATTCCCAGTCCCGCCAGGATAAACGCGAACTCACCAATCTGCGCGAGGCTGGCGGCGATGGTTAACGCCGTGCGCTGGGAGTGACCAAACAGCCGGACGAGGAACAGTGCCGCGACAGATTTACCAAACAGAATAATTGCCAGCGTTGCCAGCACTGCCAGCGGTTGCTGAATCAGAATTAACGGATCAAATAACATCCCGACGGAGACAAAAAACAGCACCGCAAAGGCGTCGCGCAATGGCAGCGTATCGTGTGCGGCGCGGTGGCTAAGTTCGGATTCATTCAGCACCATCCCAGCGAAGAATGCACCGAGCGCAAAGGAGACGTCAAACAGTTCTACCGCACCAAAAGCAATGCCTAACGCCAGTGCCAGCACCGACAGGGTAAACAGTTCACGCGAACCGGTTGCCGCGCTGCGTGCCATAATCCACGGCACCAGACGGCGACCCACTAACATCATTATGGCGATAAATGCTACCACCTTGCCGATGGTGATCCCCATATCAACCGCCAGCGTCGCGAAGCCCACATCGCCCTGTTCCAGCATCCCTGCCACTGCGGGCAGCAACACCAGCGTCAGAACCATCACCAAATCTTCCACAATCAACCAGCCGATGGCGATTTGCCCGCGCTGACTGTCTATTAATTGCCGTTCTTCAAGTGCGCGCAGTAACACCACGGTACTGGCGGTGGAAAGACATAAACCGAACACGATACCGGTCATTAACGACCAGCCCAGCACGGCAGAGAGCGCCATACCCAGCAGCGTCGCCACGGCTATCTGGGCGATCGCGCCGGGAATGGCAATGGACTTTACCGCCATCAAATCCTTGAGCGAAAAATGCAAACCGACGCCGAACATCAGCAAAATAACGCCCAGCTCTGCCAGTTCCGGCGCAAGCTTGGTATCGGCAACAAACCCTGGAGTGAATGGTCCTGCCAGCACGCCCGCTAACAGATATCCCACCAGAGGAGAAATACGCAGTTTATTAGCAATCATGCCGAGGATAAAAGCGAGCACAAGGCCGCCAACAATGGTGGTGATAAGCGGGGTGGCGTGATGCATTCCGTCTCCTGTTCCTGGTAGTTGTTGTCCATTTTTGGCTGGGAAAACCAAAATTACAGGTAATAGTTTATGACAATTTCATGGTTGATGTTTATGAATAATTGTTGAATTTTGCAGAAAAATGGAATTAACCGCAAAAAAGGCACGGATCGGAAAAGTGATAAGGTGTATGAAGAGGAAAGGCTTATGGCTACTGCAAAATGAAGCAGCCAAAGTTTACCTTTGGCTGCATGGAAATCAGGATTTATGCCGGTTATCAGGCAGGAATATGGTCAACATACCAAGAAGTGGAAGGAAAGCACAGATTTTATAAACTAACTCGATACTGGTATGATCGGCGATAAGCCCCAGAACCGCAGCGCCCAGCCCCCCCATACCGAAAGCAAAACCGAAAAACAGTCCAGAAACCATGCCGATACGTCCCGGAAGTAGCTCCTGAGCGTAGACCAGAATGGCGGAAAACGCCGAGGCGAGGATAAATCCAATAATCACCGTTAAAACCCCCGTCCAGTACAGGCTGGCGTAGGGTAAAATCAAGGTAAATGGCGCAACGCCGAGGATAGAGCCCCAAATCACATATTTTCGACCGATTTTATCGCCTACAGGCCCGCCAATCACCGTACCCGCCGCGACGGCAAACAGGAAGGCAAACAGATGAAGCTGGGCATTCTGGATAGATAATCCGAATTTTTGCATCAGATAAAAGGTGTAATAGCTGCTGATGCTCGCCATATAGAAATATTTCGAGAAAATCAGCACTAACAGCACACAAACAGCCAGCACGACCTTATTACGCGGCAGTGGATTGATTATTATTGCTTTCGGTTTGCCTTTACTCATCCGATGCTGTGCAGAGTACCAACGGCTGATTTGCGCCAGTACCACGATAGCCAGCAACGCCGCCAGCACAAACCATGCAACGTTGCCTTTGCCGTAAGGGGCGATGATCACCGCCGCCAGCAATGGCCCCAACGAACTACCAAAGTTACCGCCTACCTGGAAGATAGATTGCGCCAGGCCATGACGTCCACCAGACGCCATACGCGCCACGCGGGAAGATTCCGGGTGAAAGACCGACGAACCCGTACCGACCAGCGCCGCCGCCAGCAGAACCGTGCCAAAACTACCCGCCAGCGCCAGCAGTATCAGGCCGCTCATGGTAAAGCACATGCCAATCGGTAATGACCACGGCATTGGGTATTTATCTGTCCAGTAACCGACTACCGGTTGCAACAGCGAAGAGGCGAGCTGAAAGGTGAGGGTAATCATCCCAATCTGCATAAACGTCAGGGAAAACTCTGACTGAAGCAGCGGATAAATCGCCAGAATTAGCGATTGGATCATGTCGTTCAGCAGATGCGAAAGGCTGATTGCGCCTAAAATACCAAATGATGTACGAGCCTTAGTGGTCGATGCAGCCGCGCCCGCCGCAGGCTGGGTTTGTTCACTCATTGCCATAGGAAAGTCACTTTTTCAGAGTTGCGATGTAAAGAATGATCTTATTTGTGATTATTACCCGACTAACATACCTGTATGCGCTGTCTGAAGGAAGTCTCAATGCTTAATACAGAATTTCCATTTTTGTATGTAGATTTACCATCACCGAACACAGACTTGTCTATTATGTCGCTTCATACTAATTTTCAACACGTTGATATCTGGTCAGGGAGAGAGAAATATGAAGTTTTTGCAGCGGGGGGTGGCATTAGCACTATTAGCCGCATTTACACTGGCGAGTGAAACCGCCCAGGCTTATGAGCAGGATAAAACCTACAAAATTACGGTACTTCATACCAACGACCACCACGGTCATTTCTGGCGTAATGAATATGGCGAATATGGTCTGGCGGCGCAAAAAACGCTGGTGGATGGTATCCGCAAAGAAGTCGCGGCTGAAGGTGGTAGCGTGCTGTTACTTTCTGGAGGTGACATTAACACTGGTGTTCCAGAGTCTGATTTACAGGACGCCGAACCGGATTTTCGCGGCATGAATCTGGTGGGTTATGACGCGATGGCAATCGGTAATCATGAATTTGATAACCCGCTCACCGTATTACGTCAGCAGGAAAAATGGGCAAAGTTCCCGTTGCTCTCCGCCAATATCTATCAAAAAAGTACCGGCGAGCGTTTGTTTAAACCCTGGGCGTTGTTTAAGCGTCAGGATCTGAAAATCGCGGTAATTGGTCTGACGACCGATGACACGGCGAAAATTGGTAACCCGGAATATTTCACCGACATTGAATTTCGTAAACCTGCCGACGAAGCGAAGCTGGTGATTCAGGAACTGCAACAGACAGAAAAGCCGGACATTATTATTGCAGCCACGCATATGGGGCATTACGATAATGGCGAACACGGTTCAAACGCACCGGGCGATGTAGAGATGGCGCGCAGCCTGCCTGCCGGATCGTTGGCGATGATTGTCGGCGGTCACTCGCAAGATCCGGTCTGCATGGCAGCAGAAAATAAAAAACAGGTCGATTATGTGCCGGGTACACCTTGCAAGCCGGATCAACAAAACGGCATCTGGATTGTCCAGGCGCATGAGTGGGGCAAGTATGTGGGACGAGCCGATTTTGAGTTTCGCAATGGCGAAATGAAAATGGTCAATTACCAGTTGATTCCGGTGAACCTGAAGAAAAAAGTGACCTGGGAAGACGGAAAAAGCGAACGCGTGCTGTACACCCCGGAAATCGCCGAAAACCAGCAAATGATCTCGCTGTTATCACCGTTCCAGAACAAAGGCAAAGCACAGCTGGAAGTGAAAATTGGTGAGGTTAGTGACCGTCTTGAAGGCGACCGCAGCAAAGTTCGTTTCGTACAGACCAATATGGGACGGTTGATTCTGGCAGCACAAATGGATCGCACCGGAGCCGACTTTGCGGTGATGAGCGGAGGCGGAATTCGTGACTCCATCGACGCGGGTAACATCAGTTATAAAAACGTGCTGAAAGTGCAGCCGTTCGGCAATGTGGTGGTGTATGCCGACATGAGCGGTAAGGAAGTGATTGATTACCTGACCGCCGTTGCACAAATGAAGCCGGATTCCGGTGCCTATCCGCAATTTGCCAACGTCAGCTTTGTGGCGAAAGATGGCAAACTTAACGACCTGAAAATCAAAGGCGAACCGGTCGATCCGGCAAAAACTTACCGCATGGCGACGTTAAACTTCAATGCCACCGGCGGTGATGGTTATCCGCGCCTTGATAATAAACCGGGCTATGTCAATACCGGCTTTATAGATGCTGAAGTGCTGAAAGACTATATCCAGAAAAACTCGCCGCTGGATGCGAGCGCGTATGAGCCGAAAGGTGAGGTGAGCTGGCAGTAATCTGAAAGTGCCGGATGTTTGCATCCGGCACAATGCTTAATCCCGGCGGGCGATATCGGCAAATTTCGCATCGAGGATCTTCGCCAGATCGCCTGCCGCAAGTTCAATATCCAGTCCGCGCTTGCCACCGGAAACATAAATAGTGGCAAATTCTTGCGCGGGGGCATCAATAATCGTCGGCAGACGTTTTTTCTGTCCTAGTGGGCTAATTCCCCCAACTAAATATCCCGTCGAACGCTGTGCCACCATCGGATCGGCCATCTCTACCTTTTTGGCACCCAGCGCCTTTGCCACCTTTTTAAGATCCAGTTGACCGGCGACCGGCGTAACGGCCACCGCCAGATGTTTCATATCGCCGTTCACTGCGACCAGCAGCGTTTTGTAGACCTGATCTGCATTCAAGCCTAATTTTTTGACCACTTCATCGCCAAAGTTGGTTTCAGCCGGATCGTGATCGTAGGTATGAATCTGGAATGAAATCTTGTTTTTTTCGAGTAATTTAACTGCGGGTGTCATCGTAATTTTCCTGCCTTAAACAAAAAAACGAAGAAAGCATACGCCTGATGGCGGCTCAAAAAAAAGAGTCATCTTGCCTAATAGTATTGGCAGGATGGTGAGATTGAGCGACAATCGAGTTACACCGTCGCTTAAAGTGACGGCATAATAATAAAAATATGAAATTCCTCTTTGACGGGCCAATAGCGATATTGGCCATTTTTTTTAGCGCAACATTTGTGGCAAATTCCCTTCTCCATACAGATGTAACGCACCGACCGCGACCACATAGCGCCCCGGTGGCATAGCCCGTAATTTATCCCGCCAGGCAAGATTTCGCTGATGCATCAACACGTCGTACAGCGACTGGCTGAACGTATTGGGCAGCGTTATTTCATTATTTTGTGGCGGCGCATTCAGCCACCAGCTCATCATTTGTTGTAGTAGCCGTGCGTTGGTATGCCAGTGGGTCAGCGTATCGTCCAGCAGCGCCAGTCCTTTGTCGGGGAGCTGGAGCAACATGGCAATCTGATTTTCTGCCCCTTCCAGTTCAATCACGGGCTTATGTTGTTGTTTCGCCGCCTGCAATAGCTGGTAATCGATACCATATTCTGCCCGCAGCCCCAGTTTTTGCGCCTGCGTCGCCTGGAGAACCATCGCGATTTGCCACAGTTGTTGGGTAGAAAAGAGCGACGGAGAAATGCCCATTTCCTGGCTGATGTGCTGCAGATTTTGTAATTGTTCTTCGCTGATGCGCTCTTCCAGCGCCTCGCAGGCAGGCAAATTAGCAAAAGGCGTATCGCTGGTGGAAACATCTGCCTCGACAATCAGCGCATCGGCTTGTTTGAGCTTTTTAAGCAAACGGGCGGGTAGAGGAGCCATATCGTGGCTACCCATATGAATACTGCCAATCAGATGAAAATGGCGATTGCCGGGGAGGGAGATATCGATGGCAGGCCAGGTGTAATGATTACCGCGCAGCGCGGCCCAAAGTGTTTTTACCCGGTACAACAGATCCATACGACCTCCCTTTGTGAAATATCATGCTAGCGCGCGGGGAGGGATGGCGCAAATGGAGTTGATTGTTGCACTTGTGCACAGTGCTTGTGTGCATTATAATGATTAAATAATGGACAAGGAGATGAGAATGGAATGGCTCAAAAAATCAACATAAGGAGTTTTCGTGATCCCTGGCTGGCTGATTTTTTTGTCCACTCAACGGCACATCGAAAGATCCCTGCTGAAATCCATAACGCGTTATCAAGAAAATTGGACATCATTAATGCTGCCACTTCCCATCGGGATTTACGTTCCCCACCAGGGAACCGGTACGAAGAGTTATCGGGGAAATTGCAGGAATACTCCTCCATAAGAGTGAATAAACAGTACCGACTGATATTTAAATGGGTTAATGGCAAGGCCGAAGAATTGTTTTTAGATCCACACAACTACTAAAACATAGCTGTCGTATTGACGAGAAAGGTAAAACCATGAAACAGGCAACAAGAAAACCGACGACACCCGGAGATATTCTTCTCTATGAATATCTGGAACCGCTCGATTTGAAAATCAATGAGTTAGCAGAGTTGCTGCATGTTCATCGTAATAGCGTCAGTGCACTGATCAATAATAATCGTAAACTCACCACTGATATGGCATTTCGTCTGGCGAAAGTTTTTGATACCACAGTGGATTTTTGGCTAAACCTCCAGGCGGCAGTTGATCTTTGGGAAGTTGAAAACAACATGCGCACCCAGGAAGAATTGGGACGGATTGAAACAGTGGCTGAATATTTGGCACGCCGTGAAGAGCGTGCAAAAAAGGTCGCGTAAAATCATTTCCCTATAACGGATGCGCCACCCTAAAGCAGCGCATCCGCAATGACATACTTATTCCTTCGGTTTAAACCGCAGCAATCGGTTAGCGTTACTCACCACCGTAATCGACGAGAGCGCCATTGCCGCTCCGGCGACCACCGGGTTAAGCAGTGTTCCGGTGAACGGCCACAAAATACCGGCGGCGACCGGAATACCGATACTGTTGTAGATAAACGCGCCAAGCAGGTTTTGCTTCATATTGCGTAGCGTCGCGCGGGAGATGGCGAGTGCGTCTGCAACCCCCATCAGGCTATGGCGCATCAGGGTAATCGCCGCTGTTTCAATGGCAACATCACTCCCGCCACCCATTGCAATACCGACATCCGCCTGGGCCAGCGCCGGCGCGTCGTTAATGCCGTCGCCCACCATTGCTACCTGGCGACCCTCGCTTTGCAGACGTTTAATCGCTTCGGCTTTTCCATCCGGCAATACACCCGCAATCACTTCATCAATCCCTGCTTCTTTGGCGATCGCATTGGCGGTGGTTGGGTTATCGCCGGTTAACATTACCAGACGATATCCCGCTTTATGCAGACGTTGCAGCGCCGCCACGCTATCGCTACGCAATGGATCGCGTACCGCCAACAGAGCCACCGCTTTGCCATCAACGGCCAGTAACACCGGCGTTGCGCCTTGTGATGCCTGGGCTGAAATATCAGCTTCAATCGCTTTCGTATCGACTTGCTGGTCATTTAACAGAGCCTGATTCCCCAGCAGCAGTGAATGGCCTTCCGCTTCGCCACTTACCCCCAGTCCGCGCAATGTACGGAAGCTATTGACCTGTGGCAGCGTGATATCGCCTGCTTTATCGAGGATTGCCCGCGCCAGCGGATGGCTGGAACCTTGCTCCAGTGCCGCCGCCAGACGCAATGCCTGCGCTTCATCAATATCAGCAAACGTTTTTACTGCGACAACCTGTGGTTTACCTTCGGTCAGCGTCCCGGTTTTATCGAACACCACGGTGTCGAGCGTACTGGCGCGTTGCAGCGCGTCGGCGTCCCGCACCAGCACCCCAAATTCTGCCGCGCGCCCGACGCCGGAAATAATCGACATCGGCGTCGCCAGCCCCAGCGCACAGGGGCAGGCAATAATCAGCACCGTGGTGGCAATCACCAGGGTATAAACAATTTGCGGTGCGGGTCCAAAGAAATACCAGATTGCCGCACTGATCAACGCAATCACCACTACCACCGGCACAAACACGGCAGAGATTTTATCCGCCAGTTGACCGATTTCTGGCTTACTGCTCTGAGCCTGGCGCACCATGCGAATGATCCGCGACAACGTGGTATGGCTGCCGACTGCGCTGGCGCGAAACAGCACACTACCGTCCTGCACCACTGTCCCGGCATGAACGCTATCGCCTTCGCCTTTTTGCTGTGGAATAGGTTCGCCCGTTAACATCGCCTCATCCAGCCACGCTTCGCCCTGAGTGATTTCGCCATCCACCGGCACACGGTCACCGGTTGTCAGGCGCAGCAACATACCTGGCTGAACGTCTGCCAGCGGCACACTCTTTTCACCTTCGTTAGTAACCAGTCGCGCCGTCGGCGGGGTTAAATCGAGTAATTTCTCCAGCGCCTTCGATGAACGCTGGCGCGCACGCGCTTCCAGCATATGACCGAGATTAATCAGACCGATAATCATCGCGCTGGCTTCGTAATAAAGATGTCGTGCTTCCATCGGGAACCACTGCGGCCACAGGTTAACGCTCATTGAATAGAGCCATGCCACGCCAGTACCCAGCGCCACCAGCGTATCCATCGTCGCCGCGCCGTTGAGCAGGCTCTTCCATGCACTGCGGTAAAAATGTCCGCCAGCGAAAACCATAACCGCCAGGGTTATCAGCCCAATAACCAGCCACAGGCTGCGGTTGTCGGCGGTGACCATCATGTTATCGCCGATCATCCCCCAGACCATTACCGGGATACCCACCGCCAGAGCGACAATTGCCTGCCAGCGGAAGCGTTTCATGGTAGCGACGGCTGTTTCCTGCTGGCGCTCACGGCGTTTAGCGTCATCTTCAATCGCTTCCGCGCCGTAGCCTGCTTTTTCCACCGCCTGCACTAAATCTTGTGCGGAGGCACTGCCCATCACCAGCGCAGTGCGCTCCGCCAGGTTTACCCGTGCCTGGGTGACGCCCGGTACGCTTTGCAGCGCATTTTGTACGCGGGTGACACAGCTGGCGCAGCTCATGCCGCTCAACAGCAACTGCTGGCTATCGTCGTCATCGGCGGTTGCTGCCGGAAGCTCATCAGAAACCGCTGTCAGTGCTTCCGACGGGATTGATGACTCCGCCAGCGGTTTAGCCTTTGGGTGGCTTACAGATGCGTCATAACCCGCTTGCTTGATGGTTTCGATAAGCTGTTCCGCGCTGGCAGTACCTGTGACGTGCGCTTCAGTAATTGACACATCTGCCTGCTCAACGTCCGGGCGCTGTTCGAGACTTTCTTTCACGCGTTTAACGCAGTGACCGCAGGACAGGCCGTCCAGGGTCAGGTCGATAGTTTGTGACATAACGTACTCCTTTAAGACAGTTTTGACTGACTGTGATAAAGGGTAAACCTTCCAGCAAGGGGAAGGTCAAGAAATTATTTCGTAGCGCAATGAAAACGCGGTGGAGATTAAAAGATTGGCTCAATTTGCATCAGGATTAGACATTTATCTCTTTGTTTTCCTTTGGTTAAGTTGCGGGTGCTAAGTTAAATCAGGATGCCTGAAAATTGGCATCGGGATGAGGAATAGCCTCCCGCATCTATAAAAAGGAGTTAACAACAGATGTCAGATGCAAAAAATTTACAGCAGGCAGTGGATCAGGCATATGCCCAATTTCACTCACTTAGCGGCGGGCAAAATGCCGATTACATTCCCTTTCTGGCGAATGTCCCCAGCCAACTGGCGGGGGTAGCTATTGTGACTTGCGATGGCAACGTCTATCGCGCGGGTGATAGTGATTACCGCTTTGCGCTGGAATCCATCTCGAAAGTCTGTACTTTAGCCCTCGCGCTGGAAGATGTCGGCCCGCAGGCGGTGCAGGACAAAATTGGCGCTGATCCGACCGGATTACCTTTTAATTCAGTCATTGCCTTAGAACTTCATGGTGGCAAGCCGTTGTCGCCGCTGGTAAATGCAGGCGCTATCGCCACTACCAGTCTGATCAAAGCCGATAATGCTGAACAACGCTGGCAGAGAATTTTACACATCCAACAACAACTTGCTGGTGAGCAGGTGGCGCTTTCTGAGGAAGTGAACCAGTCGGAACAGACCACCAACTTCCACAACCGGGCGATTGCCTGGCTGCTGTATTCCTCTGGATATCTCTATTGCGATGCGATGGAAGCCTGTGATGTGTACACCCGCCAGTGCTCCACGCTTATCAATACCGTTGAGCTGGCTACGCTTGGCGCGACACTGGCGGCGGGCGGTGTTAATCCGCTAAGCCAAAAACGCGTTCTCCAGGCTGACAATGTGCCGTACATCCTGGCCGAAATGATGATGGAAGGGCTGTATGGTCGCTCTGGTGACTGGGCGTATCGCGTTGGCTTACCCGGCAAAAGCGGCGTCGGTGGCGGCATTCTGGCGGTAGTGCCTGGCGTGATGGGGATTGCCGCGTTCTCGCCACCGTTGGATGAAGAAGGCAACAGTGTTCGTGGACAAAAAATGGTGGCATCGGTCGCTAAACAACTCGGCTATAACGTGTTTAAGGGCTGATCATGATGAACACGGAAGGTAATAACGGTGACAAACCTCTGGGACTATGGAATGTGGTTTCCATAGGTATCGGGGCGATGGTGGGGGCGGGGATCTTTGCCCTGTTGGGGCAAGCGGCGTTGCTAATGGAAGCCTCGACCTGGGTCGCTTTTGCTTTTGGCGGCATTGTGGCGATGTTTTCCGGATATGCCTATGCGCGCCTTGGTGCAAGTTATCCCAGCAATGGCGGGATTATTGACTTCTTTCGCCGGGGGTTAGGCAACGGTGTTTTTTCGCTGGCGCTCTCGTTGCTGTACCTGATGACGCTGGCGGTGAGTATCGCGATGGTTGCCCGTGCCTTTGGTGCTTATGCTGTGCAGTTTTTGCATGAGGGCAGCCAGGATGAGCATCTTATTTTGCTCTACGCGCTGGCGATCATTGCCCTGATGACGCTGTTCAACTCCTTAAGCAACCATGCGGTAGGGCGACTGGAAGTGATCCTTGTCGGCATCAAAATGATGATCCTGTTGTTGCTGATTATTGCGGGCGTCTGGTCGCTGCAACCGGCGCATATTTCCGTCTCTGCGCCCCCCAGCTCCGGCGCATTCTTCTCTTGTATCGGGATTACCTTCCTTGCTTATGCGGGCTTTGGCATGATGGCAAACGCGGCGGATAAAGTGAAAGATCCGGCGGTCATTATGCCGCGAGCATTTTTGCTGGCGATAGGCGTTACCACACTGCTCTATATTTCCCTGGCACTGGTGCTGCTTAGTGATGTTTCGGCATTAGAGTTAGAAAAATATGCCGATACCGCCGTAGCGCAGGCCGCTTCTCCACTGCTTGGGCATGTGGGTTATGTGATAGTGGTGATAGGTGCTTTGCTGGCGACGGCATCAGCCATCAACGCAAACCTGTTTGCGGTGTTTAATATCATGGACAACATGGGCAGCGAGCGTGAACTGCCGAAGCTAATGAATAAATCCCTGTGGCGGCAGAGTACGTGGGGCAACATCATCATAGTGGTGTTGATCATGCTGATGACGGCGGCGCTTAATTTAGGTTCCCTGGCCAGTGTTGCCAGCGCCACCTTTTTGATCTGCTACCTTGCGGTGTTTGTGGTGGCGATCCGTCTGCGTCATGATATTCACGCCTCGTTGCCAATCCTCGTTGTCGGTATGATGGTCATGCTATTGGTAATCATCGGTTTTATTTACAGTCTATGGTCCCAGGGCAGCAGCGCACTGATGTGGATTATTGGCGCACTATTACTAAGCCTTATTGTGGCAATGGTAATGAAACGGAATAAAACCATATAAAATCTACCTGCGCGCAGTGCTTTCTGTGCTGCGCCTTTATTTTTTTTTCTTAATCAAATCCTCCGTCTTATACTTTTAATAAATAAGTCACAAAAAAATGGTATATACACGATAAAACTGTGATTCTTATCACTTCTTACTATGGATTATTCTCAATGCGGATGATGGTAATCTAAAACTCGTAGTGTATTCTTAATAAATAACGTATAAGCTTTTTAGCTGCATTTCTTTTAATAGGGGGAATAAAAACGAAAGAGATGCACAAGTTATTACCCTTCTTAAATAAAATGAGGCTGGTTATAAAAACCAGTTAAAATAATGACCTGGAAGGAAGTGACTTATCTATGGCGCGATTACAATTAAAAAACCGTAAAAATAAATGCCTGATATTTTTAATAAGTTTTAGGTGATGCTGCCAACTTACTGATTTAGTGTATGATGGTGTTTTTGAGGTGCTCCAGTGGCTTCTGTTTCTATCA
>NZ_SZVK01000070.1:0-13948 GCF_005280595.1 Escherichia sp. MR
AAGCGTGCGTATTGCCTGAAAACACAACCCGCTACGGGGGAGACTTACCCGAAATCTGATTTATTCAACAAAGCCGTATGCCACCGCTCAATCACGCGAAGTCGGAATTGCTTCTGTAAAAACCAATGGCGCAAGTCAGAAGGTGAAAGACAATACTTAATAGTTAAGCCGGGCGCGGATAACGCGTCCGGCTTTATTTCTAATAAACACTTATTTATTGATGATTAAGATTAATCTGCGCCATTAAAATAGTAGGCACAGGCAAGCACTCATTCTCCTCTCTTTGTTTAACACTCCCCATCCTTATCCTCCTGAACATGTTCATATAGCAAAATATCTTCTAATACTTTTCGTGGCGCTATCCGGTTTATGACATACACTGACGTAAGATTTTTACTTACAAGAGAGCATAAACATGGCCAGAACGATGACAGTTGATCTCGGCGATGAGTTGCGTGAATTTATCGAGTCCTTAATTGAATCCGGCGACTATCGCACCCAAAGCGAAGTGATCCGTGAGTCACTGCGCTTGCTTCGAGAAAAACAAGCAGAGTCTCGCCTGCAAGCGTTACGTGACATGCTTGCAGAAGGGTTGAATAGTGGTGAAGCTCAGCCGTGGGAAAAGGATGCGTTTTTACGGAAGGTGAAAGCAGGGATAAGGAAATAATGTGCGTATTATTAAGCTCATGCCAAAAGCCAACGAGGATTGAGAAGGCATCTGGTATTACAGTTATCACCATTTCGGCGAACCACAAGCCGACAAATATGTTGAACATCTTTCAGACGTTCTCCAGATTCTGAGTAACAATAATATTGGTACTCCCAGACCTGAATTAGGCGAAGGCATTTTTGTTCTTCCTTTTGAACACCACGTTATTTATTTCCTGTAATCACCAGGGGAAATTATCGTCACTCGTATCCTTAACCAAAACCAGGACGCTACCAGACATTTACACTGGAGCTAAACCCGCCGATTGCGCTACAATGCCCGCCCTTAAAGTGGGGACACTCCCCTAACCGCTTCATCAGGTGAAGCGGTTCTGACCTGTCATCAGAACGAGAGAATTATGTTTAAACCGGAACTCCTTTCCCCGGCGGGAACGCTGAAAAATATGCGTTACGCTTTCGCTTATGGCGCAGATGCTGTTTATGCGGGACAACCGCGTTATTCCCTGCGTGTGCGCAACAACGAATTCAACCACGAAAATCTTCAGCTCGGCATCAATGAAGCCCATGCGCTGGGGAAAAAGTTTTATGTCGTGGTCAACATTGCGCCGCATAACGCTAAGCTGAAAACCTTTATCCGTGACCTGAAACCGGTAGTGGAAATGGGGCCGGATGCGCTGATTATGTCCGATCCGGGGCTGATTATGCTGGTGCGTGAGCACTTCCCTGAAATGCCAATCCACCTTTCGGTGCAGGCCAACGCCGTAAACTGGGCGACGGTAAAATTCTGGCAGCAAATGGGCCTGACCCGCGTGATCCTCTCCCGTGAACTATCACTGGAAGAGATTGAAGAGATCCGCAATCAGGTGCCGGATATGGAGCTCGAAATCTTCGTTCACGGCGCACTGTGCATGGCCTACTCCGGCCGCTGCCTGCTCTCTGGCTACATCAACAAACGCGATCCGAATCAGGGCACCTGCACTAACGCCTGTCGCTGGGAGTACAACGTCCAGGAAGGCAAAGAAGATGACGTCGGCAACATCGTACACAAATACGAGCCGATTCCGGTACAAAACGTCGAACCAACGCTGGGTATCGGCGCGCCAACTGACAAAGTGTTTATGATTGAAGAAGCCCAGCGCCCGGGCGAGTATATGACCGCGTTTGAAGATGAACACGGCACTTACATCATGAACTCGAAAGATCTGCGCGCTATCGCCCACGTTGAACGTCTGACTAAAATGGGCGTGCATTCGCTGAAAATCGAAGGCCGTACCAAATCTTTCTATTATTGCGCACGCACCGCGCAGGTTTATCGTAAAGCTATCGATGACGCCGCTGCAGGAAAACCGTTCGATACCAGCCTGCTGGAAACTCTGGAAGGTCTGGCGCATCGTGGTTACACCGAAGGTTTCCTGCGTCGTCATACTCACGACGATTATCAGAACTACGAATACGGTTATTCCGTTTCTGACCGCCAGCAGTTTGTTGGGGAGTTTACCGGTGAGCGCAAAGGCGATCTCGCGGCGGTAGCGGTGAAAAATAAGTTCTCCGTTGGCGACAGCCTTGAACTGATGACGCCACAGGGCAACATCAACTTTACCCTTGAGCATATGGAAAATGCCAAAGGTGAAGCGATGCCGGTTGCACCTGGCGATGGTTATACCGTGTGGCTCCCGGTTCCGCAGGATCTTGAGCTCAATTACGCACTGCTGATGCGTAATTTCTCTGGTGAAACCACGCGTAACCCACACGGTAAGTGATTAATTTCGATTATTTTTCCCGGATGGAAAATTCTTAGAAACCGATCACATACAGCTGCATTTATTAAGGTTATCATCCGTTTCGCTGAAAAACATAACCCATAAAATGCTAGCTGTACCAGGAACCACCTCCTTAGCCTGTGTAATCTCCCTTACACGGGCTTATTTTTTTTGTACCACGACTTTCATCCTGTTCTGACACCGCCTTTTCTTTTCTACTCTACACTATCTACAGACCAATCATAAAGGCATACGACCATGGCAGATTTTCCCGCCAGCTTACTGATTCTTAACGGCAAAAGTGCTGACAATGAAACATTACGCGAAGCAATTATGCTGCTGCGTGAGGAAGGAATGACGATCCATGTGCGGGTTACCTGGGAGAAAGGTGATGCTGCGCGTTTTGTTGAGGAAGCCCGCCAGCTTGGCGTTGCAACGGTGATTGCCGGCGGTGGCGATGGCACTATTAATGAAGTCTCCACGGCGTTGATTCAGTGTGAGGGCAATGAAATTCCTGCTTTGGGGATATTGCCGCTAGGTACAGCGAACGATTTTGCCACCAGTGTGGGTATTCCTGAGGCGCTGGATAAGGCACTTAAACTGGCAATTGCTGGTAACGCTATTGCGATTGATATGGCGCAGGTCAACAAACAAACCTGTTTTATCAACATGGCGACGGGCGGATTTGGTACGCGCATCACCACGGAAACACCCGAGAAATTAAAAGCCGCGCTGGGTGGCGTCTCTTATATCATTCACGGCTTAATGCGCATGGATACGCTGCAACCGGATCGCTGTGAAATCCGTGGTGAAAATTTTCACTGGCAAGGCGATGCGCTGGTTATTGGTATTGGCAACGGGCGTCAAGCCGGTGGCGGTCAACAACTGTGCCCATATGCGCTGATCAATGATGGTTTGTTACAACTGCGTATTTTCACCGGCGATGAAATTCTTCCAGCTCTCTTCTCAACCTTAAAACCTGACGAAGAAAACCCGAATATTATTGATGGCGCTTCGGCATGGTTCGAGATACAAGCGCCGCATGAAATCACCTTTAATCTTGATGGCGAACCGTTAAGCGGACAACGTTTTCATATCGAAATACTTCCGGCAGCATTGCGTTGCCGGCTACCACCAGATTGCCCGCTGTTAAGGTAAGTACAAAGCAAGCGCAGAAGCAGGATCCGCAGACCGGCATCATCCCAGGATTCTTCTGCGCTCGCAATTTTTTCATGCGGCCACCGTTTCCAGTAACTGCTCAAGTGATGCATACCTGGCTACCGCAGAGTTAAAGCACGGCTGTTGAAAATCCTCGGCTACAACAACCGTTTTAATTCCCGCTGCCTGTGCAGCTTTAAAACCACTCAGGCTATCTTCTATAACCAGACAATCTGCGGCAGGCAGGCGTAATTTTCGTAGTGCGGAGAGGTAAACTGCCGGATGTGGTTTGCCGTGGCTTTCGTCGTCGGCACTGCAAATCACCGAAAAACAGTGTTCGATTTTGAGTTTTGTCAGCACCGCATCTATCACCTGATAAGATGAAGAGGTCGCCAGTGCCAGTTGGTATCCTGACTGGCATAAAAAGGTGAGCACATCCTTTACCCCCGGCATGGCTTCCCCTTTTTCAGCAATTAATGCAGTAATCAGGCGACGGATCTCCGCCTCCAGTTGCGTGGGCGTAACAGACAGATGACAGTATTCGCACCAGGTTCGGGCTATCTCATCAAGCCTTTTCCCTTTCGTCAGCCTGATACACTCTTCATCGCTAACGCTGGCACCCCATCGTGCCAGCGCCCCTTGTTGCGCCTGACGCCATAATCCTTCCGAATCAATAATGACGCCGTTCATATCAAAAATGACTGCTTTGCAATTAAACATCGTTCCTCACAATAAAGCCTGGCCTTACACCAGGCTGCCTCCATCAGGAAATAACGGCGGGTTCACCTTCACAGACTTGCTGGTTTGAGAATCCCGGTTGTTCGACGCGAATAAACGGACAAATGATAAACGCGATGATGTACAGGGTTGTATAAGCGATAACCACACCAATTGTACTGAAATAAGGTAACAGCACCACCGCTATCGCAGGGGCCAAAAAGTTAGACAGACCGGCAGAAAGGTTATAAACCGAAATCGCCGCGCCTTTGTGTTTTGGCTCCAGCGCCGGGAAAACCGCCGCCATCGGCACGAACGCTGCAACAAAGATCCCCAGCGCAACGGCGGGCACCATTGCCATCCAGTAGTTATGTCCGAAGTATTGCGGCATGTAGTAGAAAGCCAGACTGGAAAGCGCCATTCCCACACAGCCGAACCAGCGAACAACTTTCATCCAGCCAATTTTCTCTGCCAGTACGCCCCAGAAAATGTTGGTGAAAATCGTCGTGAAGAAGAAGACCGCCCACACCTGTAGCCACTCGGACGTGGTAAAGTCCAGCTCATCGACAAACATCATCGGCATAATCACCGCAAAGCCAAACAGTGACAATGTATTGATAATTCGCACAATACTGGAGAGCAAAATATTGCGGTTGGTATAGAGCAAGGTGACAGCACGGCCAAGCTCGCTGAACTTCTCTTTAGTCGTCAGAGCTTGCATATGATGCGGAGTCTGGATTTTACGCATTGAAACCAGCGCAAGAATACCGCCAGTTACGCAAAACGCCAGCGCCAACCATAGAGTACCCATTTCGCCGATAACCGGGATGGTAAAGCTGGGAATGTAACTACCGAAAACACCAATACCAATGGAATAAACGGCCCAGAACCAGCCCAGCGCGGCACTGGTACTGTCGCTGCGCACGTTATGCACAACGGCAACGATAAAGGCGTAAAGGAAGAGAGGATATGCCAGACCACGAATGCCGTAGAACAGCAGAATTAATGCATAGTTCGCCTGCCCCAGACCGAAGACCAGAAACAGCACATGGAAAATACACCACAGCACAAAACCGATGAACATGGTTTTTTGCGGCGTGATAATTTCCGCCACCACGCCGGATACCCATGCAGAGAGCGCCGCCGCCAGGCCATACAGCGTAAAAGCAAATGAGGCTTGTGCAGGCGTAAAGCCCAGCGCCTTAATATAGTGCGAGAGGAATGCCAGTTCAAAACCATCGCCGGTCATAAAGATAGCAATGGCAATATATCCCCAGACCAGATTTAAAGGTAATCCCAGCCATTGTTTATTCGTTAACGACATAGTGACCTCGTTTGTAGGGTACAAAACGCCGCTCCGGCGTCACCACCGGAGAGCATTAATGACAGTTGTTATTGGTTGCGATAGTTAAGATCGTTGCTGTATAGCGAGTTAAATTGTTGATAACGTTGCATCAAAGCCTGATGACGTTCAGCATCGCCGTGCCAGGTTTGGTAGACTTCCGGTTTTTCGCAGACCGCCGCCAGCGGTTTACCGGCGGCGAGACAAGCCAGACGCGCCGCGCCAAGCGCGCCACCGGTTTCCCCACCTTTATGCGTTACCACCGGCATGTTGAGAATATCCGCCAGCAGTTGCGCCCAGAACGGACTTCTCGCCCCGCCTCCCACCAGCGAACATTGTTCAATAGCCGTTCCACTCTCTTGCAAAACACGCAGCCCGTCAGCGATACCAAAACTCACGCCTTCCAGTACGGCATAGCCCATCAGTGCCCGCTGGCTGGAATGGGTCAGCCCCCAGAACATCCCTCTGGCATCAGGATCGTTATGTGGTGTCCGTTCTCCGGAAAGGTATGGCAGGAACATCGGGGCACTGGCTTTTTCTGCTGGTGAAAGCTGGGCTATCTCTTCGAGTAATTCTGTTTCAGTAACGCCCACCAGACGGCAAAACCATTGCAAACAACTGGCGGCGCTAAGCATAACGCTCATCTGATGCCATAAATTCGGCAGCACATGGCAAAATGCGTGAACGGCTGATTGCGGTGCCGGACGATAAGCATCAGTCACCACAAACAGAACGCCCGATGTCCCCAGAGAAATAAACGCATCGCCGGGAGATACTGCGCCCACACCGATGGCGCTGACCGCGTTATCCCCTCCGCCGCCTGCCACCACCACCGAAGGCGTCAGCCCCCAGCGTTCGGCTACGCGCGGATCGAGCGTGGCAGAGACATCACAACCTTCCACCAGTTCCGGCATATTTGCCCGCGTCAGGCCGCACTTTTGCAACAGCGTGTCTGACCAGTCACGTTTTGCCACGTCGAGCCACAACGTGCCCGCCGAATCCGACATATCGGAGATTTTTTTGCCGGTCATTTTGAAACGCAAGTAGTCTTTCGGCAGTAACACCGTCGCAATACGCGCAAAGTGCTGCGGTTCATGGCGCCGTACCCACAACAGTTTCGGCGCAGTAAATCCGGGCATCGCCAGATTGCCAGCCACCTGATGCAGCTCCGGTGCTATCTCTTCCAGCTCCGCACACTCAAGTGCACTGCGGGTATCGTTCCATAAAATCGCCGGACGAATCGCCTCCCCGGTAGCATCCAGCAGCACTGCGCCGTGCATCTGGCCAGAAAGGCCAATCGCTTTAATCGCCTGCCAGTGATGACCGCATTTTTCCCGTAGCGTTGACATCAGATATTCCGTCGCCTCCCACCAGGCCTGCGGCGATTGTTCTGACCAGTGTGGATGGGGCCGCTGAATAGTCAGTGGCGCGCTATGTGTGGCGACTATTTCATTATTTTCATCAATGACCAGCGCCTTAACTTCCGATGTTCCCAGATCGATGCCCAGATACATAACCGCCTCCAGGTTAATTAATCAGCGTGTAGACGTCAGCAATTTTTTCGCGCAGCAGCGCGGCAAAATCGGCACGGTCGGTTAAATCGCCGAACAGCGCCTTGTCACTGGCATAAACGGCTATCGGGTCGGCGGATTCGAACATCGCATGTACCGCAGGCGCATCAAGAATCCCGTCCTGGTATTCATACGGAAGTTTGCCGAGATGCCACTGCTGCATAAACACATAGAACAGTGCCGGTAACATGGCGGTAGCGTTCGGACGGACACCGCGCTGGTAACATTCGCGCAGAGTAGGCGCAATCATCGCCGGAATTTTTGAGAAGCCATCGGCGGCAACGCGCTGGTTGGTGTCCTGAATATGTGGATTGGTAAAACGTCTGAGCACCACATCACGATAAGTCGCAAGATCAATGCCGTTGTCACCCAGGCAAGGTATGACATCCTCCGTTACGTAGCGATCGGCAATCTGATAAATAAAATCAGTCAGCGTACTTTCGTGGATATATTTCTGACCAACCAGAGTACCTGCCCAGGCGATACAGCTATGAGAAGAGTTAAGAATACGAATTTTCGCTTCTTCATAAGGAATAACCGACTCCACCAGCTCCACGCCGACATTCTCCAGCGCCGGACGTACATCGCGGAAATTATCTTCCACTACCCACTGGATAAAGGTTTCGCCCATGACCGGGGCTTTATCACTCATCCCGGTTTGCGCTTTGATACGTGCCGGAAGTTCTGCCGACGGGCGTGGCGTAATACGATCCACCATGGTATTCGGGCAGGTCGCATTGGCGCTTAACCAGTCGATAACGGTCTGTTTACCCGTAAGTTGTAAGAACTCCACCAGGCCATCATGGAAACGCTCGCCGTTATGCCGCACGTTATCGCAGTTCAGCAGGGTCAGCGATCCGGCGTTATTTGCCATACGAGCTTCAAGAATGCGGGTAACAACACCATAAATGGTTTTGCATTCCCCCTTGAGGTCGGCAGCTAAATCAGAGTTTGTAACTTCCAGCTTATGGCTGGTATTGAGGTAGTAGCCCCCCTCAGTCACCGTAAAGGCAATCACTTTGGTTTTCGGGTCAGCGCCTTCGGTAATCAGCGGTTGTAAGTCGGCCTGCCAGGGCAACAATTTCTGAATTGAGGTGATCTCTTCATATTCGTTCTCCCCTTCCGGGCTAACCGTTTCCAGAACATAGCGGCCTTTTTGCGCCATCAACGCCTGCACAACGTGTTCGGCATCGTTACGAATATTGCCCGCCGCGATACTCCAGCGAGTATCCCCCGCCACCAACAGGCGATGCAGATACCACGCCTGGTGTGCGCGGTGGAAAGAACCTAAACCGATATGCAGCCATGTGTATTTTTCGTTCATTGTCTGTTCTCCATTGACGTTATGGCTGCACTGTAAATGAACATTTAGCTTAAATAAGAGCGTTAGATCACAAAAGAGCAAATGATCTTTAAAATTACAAATGACCAGATGCAGGTAAAAACTTGCCTCACGGCAGAGCTGTCGCCAGAATGACGCTATCTGTTGTGGGATTTTCTCTATCCCACACGCAATCTTGAGGCAGGGAAACGTGAACAAAGAAGATGACATCAGGCTCGATCAAAAAGTACGAGCAGCATGGATGTATTACATCGCCGGACTTAACCAAAGCGAAATCGCCAGTCAGTTAGGAACTTCTCGTCCGGTAGTCCAGCGGCTCATTGCCGCCGCTAAAGACGAAGGGATTGTGTCGATTGGATTGCATCATCCTGTGGCGAATTGTCTCGATTACGCGCAACTTTTAAAGGAAAAGTACCATTTAACCGACTGTAATATTGTGCCGGTATACAGTGTTGAAAGTACCCTCGATAGCGTGACATTTGGCTGTTATCAACTGATGGCGCGTTATTTACAAGGTGATAAACCGACTATTGTCGGTATCGGTTCTGGCTTAACCCTAAAGAAAACCATCAGACGGATTGATTTTGATAGCCAAAACACCCGTTGTGTTGCCCTGATCAGCGCCATGAACGAACACGGACAATGTAACTATTACGACGATGTACCACTACTGCTGGCGAGAAAGATTCAGGGCAAATATTATCAATGGCCTGCCCCGCGCTATGCCCAGTCGCGGGAAGAGCATCAAATGTGGTCAACCAACCGACTGTTTCGCAATGTCTCTGCGGTCGCCTGTAATTCCGATGTCATTTTTGTCGGTATTGGCGCATTAGGTCGGCAAAGCCCGATCTTCAAAGATGGCTTTATCAATGAACAGCAACTGGAAGAGTTAACGATGCTCGGCGGCGTTGGGGAAATTCTCGGGCGCTTTATCGACGCCGACGGCAACGTGGTGGAAAACCATATTAACCGGATGATCACCAGCTACGATATCCGCGAAAGTCAGTGCCCGCGCATCGCCGCCGCCTGCGGTGAAGATAAACGCCCGGCAATTCTCGCGGCGTTAAAAGGCGGATGGATCAACGGCCTGGTGACCGATGAACACACCGCACGTTGGTTATTGACTCGCTAGCCCCCGCCTGGAACTATTTCATCTTCTGCTTGCGAAATAAATCCCGATAGCACAGGTTATCGGGATTTTTATAAACTGAATGATCACCTTATTCGCTTTGCTCTACACCGTAATTAATTTCACCCGTGTATTCTGCAATGCCAGTTTATCCACCTCTGACACGGCATCATCAGTAATAATAATGTCAATTTTTTCGATTGGCAGTACCTGATTAAATCCACGGCGGTTGAATTTCGTTGAGTCCAGTACCGCAACCACTTTATTTGCTGCGGTGACCATAGCACCGCTAATCGAATAACCTTCATTAAAGGTGGTAATGCCATTTACCGCATCGATACCGTCAGCGCCGACAAACATTAAATCGGCATTGATATCCTGCAATGAACGCTCGGCAATAGAACCATGCATCGAGCGCGTTTTATGGCGTACCGTGCCACCACAAACCACCAGCGTAATATCTTTATTTTCAGAAAGGGCAAATGCCGCCGGGAGACTGTTGGTAATCACCGTGATATTTTTGGCTGTCATTAATCCTTCGGCGATAAGCATTGTCGTACTTCCGCTGTCGAGAATAACGGTCATCCCTTCGTGGATCATTTTTACTGCTGCCTGTGCAATTCTGTTTTTCGGCGCACTGGCGAGCTGAAAGCGATCTTTAAATCCTACTTCCTGTGTCTCGGTTTCGCTATTGCCGGACATTATTTTCGCCGCACCACCATGAAAGCGCGTGACCACGCCTTTTTGTTCGAGAAAGCGCAAATCGGCACGGATTGTCGCTTCCGAGGCAGCAAATATTCCCGCCAGATCCTGAACAAGCACGGTCCCCTGTTCATTCACTAATTGGATGATCTTATTCCTTCGCTCGAATGAATTCATCGTCATTTACCCATATTCAATTGCGCATAGTGTAAACGAAGGGGGGGCATTGGTGAATGATCTGTTTTTCACAACGGTGAGCCAGCATCACGCTGGCCCACGGTTTCAGGGAATGAGTAGCACCTTACCCGGCATGGTATTGCGAGCGATGTCACGCACCGCCTGAGCGAAGCTTTCAAAACCGCCACGGTGAGCGATTAATAGCTCCAGGCTTAACTTACGTTCTGCCAGCAACCGGCTCGCTGTTTCCCACTCCTGCCCAGGCCACGGGCTGGAGTAGTTCATCCAACTGCCGATAACCGTCAGCTCTTTACGCAATATTTTGCCAAACGTCGCCGACGTTAAATGCAGATCCTGATGCAACGTGCCCACCAGCGCCAGTTGTGCATGAGGCCCGGCAATCTCTACCGCCAGTTCGACAGTTTGCGGTACGCCAGCCGTCTCAAGGATAAGCTGATTAAAACGCAGTTCGCGTAAAACAGCCTGCATTTGTGGCGCACTCATTTCACTGCTGTTAAATGTTTGCGTGGCACCAAAGGATTTTGCCAGTGCCAGTTTTTCTGGGCTAATGTCGATAGCCGTCACACTCTTCGCCCCCAGCGCGACTGCGCACTGGATCGCCAGCAGGCCGATAGTTCCGGCACCAATAATAATGACGTTTTTATTTTCACAGCCTTGCGCCAAATGGAAAGCGTGCAGGCCGACGGTAATTGGTTCAATAAAAGCGCCATCCTGAATCGGCATTTCCTCCGGTAGTGCGAAGACATTTTTTCGATTCACCACAATATATTCTGCCAATCCCCCGTTGCGCCGTGATCCAATAAAATCATATTTCGCACACTGGGAATAAAAGCCTTTCAGACATTCCGGACATTGAAAACAGGGTAATAACGGCACACAGGCGACCGCATCGCCAGGTTGTAAATCATTTACCCCACTCCCCACAGCATCAACAAAACCACTAAATTCATGCCCTAATGTTATGGGGTAATAATGTGCACCATTTTTAAATATCCGGGGCAAATCGGAACCACATAATCCCGAACTGGCAATTTTAATTCGCACATCATCCTGATGATGAATTTCGGGTAACTCGTGCTCTTCCACGCGGACAATACCATCAGTATCATTAACAACTGATTTCATAAAAACTCCTGGGTGATAAAGGGGGATATTCTCCCCCTTGGGTATAATTTATTGTGCGACAGCAGCTTTATCTTTGTTAATAACACCGCGCGCCCGACGCCAGGTCATAAAAATACCGGTGAGATAAATAGCACCGATAATAATGAAACCGGGGATATTCTGCGGGGAGAAAACCTGAATCAGTAACCAGGTGATGGGTGAACCGCCCTGATCCATCGAGGCCACTATGCCTCCGGCTTTTAACGCGCCCGCATTGGCAGCCAGTTGGGTATGCAGGCCAATAGTTTGCGTCGCAATCCACAGGGTGATGCTCATAATGATGATGCCAGAGATCAGGGTGCGGAACAGGTTTCCACGATGCACCGCGACCGCCATCGCAACAAAGAAGCCGATGGTGGCAAGGTCGCCAAACGGCAGCACCTGATTACCCGGCACACAAACGGCAATCAATATAGTGAGCGGGATAAAAATCAGGCTTGCCGACACCACAGCCGTATGCCCCAGCAACAACGCCGGATCAAGTCCAATCAAAAATTCCTGACCGCCGAACTTCGCCTGTAAACGGCTACGCGCCTGCTTCGCGATGGGTGTTAAACCATCCATGATGGGCTTGATCACCCGTGGCATCAGCAGCATCACCGCTGCCGTTTTTACTGCCAGTTGCAATACACCTTTGACATCGTAACCGGCAAGAATGCCGATAATCAGTCCCATAACAAAACCCACGGTGACCGGTTCGCCAAAAGGGCCAAATTTGCGCTGAATATCGTCGGCGCTAAATTTAATCCGGTTAATACCAGGGATTTTTTCGATAATGGCATCGACCAGCACCGCAATCGGCCCCATATACGCCGATGTGCCGTGCGGAATGGCAATGCCTTCCAGCTCAAAGAAATCACGGGTATCGCGTGCAAACCAGTCGCCCAGCTTATAAACAAACGCTGCGTGAATCACCACACCCGCGATGCCAATCATCCATGAACCCGTCGCCAGATGCAGCAACGCGCCGGTGAAGGTCATATGCCAGATATTCCAGATATCGACATTCACTACCCGCGTCATACGCGTGAGCAGCATTGCCACGTTAACCAGAATCGCAATCGGAATAGCCACCAGCGCAATTTGCGACGCCCAGGTCATTGGAGATGATCCCGGCCAGCCGACATCGACCACATGCAGATTTAAGTCGAAATTTTCCGCCATCGCTTTCGCCGCCGGGCCAATGGAATCCAGCATTAAGCCAATCACCAGACCGATGCCAACAAAGCCAATCCCGATATGCAGACCCGCTTTAAAGCAATCGCCTGCTTTCATGCCTAATATTTTTGAAAAAATAATAATGACAATCGGCAACATGACCGTAGGGCCAAGGTCGAGAATATAACGCATGACTTCTGAAAACATAGGTCACCCCTGTAAGATAGTCAGAATTTTATTTTGTAATGCTTCGATCCCTACACCAGAAACAAAAGGCATACCGTGAACTAACGGAATATCACCAAAACTGCGGTCAACTTTGGCTGTCGTACAAATCAAATGGACACCATCCATATACGTTTCTATTTCATTAACCCGACACTGGATTAATTCAACAGGGATATTATGGCTCTGACACAGCTCTTTAATTTCTTCCGCCGCCATCGTAGAAGTCGCAACCGCGCCTCCGCAAGCGACAATAATCTTGCGTTTCATAAATAGTCCTTTTTATTAGTACAGAGGGATTTTATTCATTTGAATCTAAAACAGATGTTTTGAAATATTCCATTAATTGCACTTCAGGAATGCTGATAAGCGTTTCGACCACATCGGGTTGTTGCAGCTTGCCAAATAAACGGCGTAAAAGTTTCAGTTGCTGCTGTGGATTTTCTACAATCAGGGCGATGATTAATGAAACCGCCACTTCATTATCATCATCTGCTTGCTGAAAATTGATTTTATCCGCGAGTCTTAACAGATAAATGGCTGACGTTTTTGCATGAATCGCCTCGCAGTGCGGTATTGCAATGGCATGCTGCTCCAGCATGATCCCGGTGGGGAACTCCGCTTCTCTGGCGATTAATGCCTGCGGCCAGGAGTCATGAACAACGCCTTGTGCGACCATTTCGTTGCCAATATGGGTTAGTGCTTCGCGGCGATTAGCAAAAGAAATATCGCTACGAAGGTAATGACTCCAACTTATTGATAGTGTTTTATGTTCAGATAATGCCCGATGACTTTGTCATGCAGCTCCACCGA
>NZ_SZVK01000071.1:0-3507 GCF_005280595.1 Escherichia sp. MR
CCCTCGCCCCTTTGGGGAGAGGGTCGGGGTGAGGGGGCAGCGCGCACGATGCCCCACATCAGCCCGGCAATGCAAGAAAACCATTATGCACGGTATCAGATGCAGCACGTTTTTCCCCCTCGCCCATTTGGGGAGAGGGTCGGGGTGAGGGGATCAGCGCGCATGTAGCCTCAAGCTAATGTTAAAAAGCCGAAGTCACAATTTGTGCAATTTTCAAACAAAAAAAGGGCAACCCTCCTCAGAGAATTGCCCTTAGTCACACTAACTTAATGGGTCATTACCACTGAATACCGGCACCGAGTGCGGCGGAGTATTCACCCTGGCTATTGGTACTACCTTGTAATTTGTAGACCCAACGACCGTTGGCGCTCACCATCGACACACCTAAAGCAACAGCCGATTCACCGTTGTATGTACCGCCACCAATGGAGGCCATGCTGGCACCTGGCGTGTAAGCCTGCGGCAGACCGGTCATCGCCATTGCAGAAGCGATACCACCGCTCAACTTGCTTTCGGTTTTGGACAGTTTGTTATCCATCTCAACCATGCGCTGATCGGTGTATTGCTTCGTTTCCTGCACGCTTTGCTTCAACTGCGCGTAGTTCACCGCGTCGTTGTTGTTAACGCCAGCGGAAACGTTGCTGATGCGAGTCGTTCCGCCATTACCACCGCCGAGAGTGATGTTGCTGTAATCAACAGAACCGTCAGCTTTGGTGTCATAGCGCACGCCGCCTGCTTCGGAAGACTTCAACTGCGCAACGTTAACCGCGTCAGTAGCATTTTTACCAGCGGCAACGTTGGTGATACGGCGTTGGTTAGTGGAAGAACCTACGGAGATCGTATTTTCTTCGTTTGCCACAGAGCCAGTACCCAGCGCAACGCTGTTATCAGCGGCAGCAATAGAGCCAGAGCCAATCGCAACACTGTCTTTACCCTGCGCGTTAGCATCTACGCCATCGGTGTTGGTCTTGAAGTACTTGGTGCTACCGGTGCTTACGATATCGCCAATACCGTTTTCGATATTGGTGACGCGGGTATCCAGATTCGTTACCTGAGTATTCAGGTTAGTAATGCTCTGGATGTTCTGGGAAACCTGTGCGTCCGTCACTTTCAACTGACCAACGTTAACGGCATCGGTATCTGCCGAACCCGCCGCGACATTAGTGATCTGACGTTGACCGTCTTCACTGCCGACAGAGAACTCACCGACAGAGTTCTGCGGCGCGTCCATGTTGTAGGCGGTGTAGCCAGTCTGAGCGCCGCGAGTGGTCTGAGAACCATTACCCATTGCAATACTGTTTGCATGGTTGGCGCGTGCGTTAGAACCGATAGCAATACCGTTGATGGCATCTGGCAGAACCAGAGTGTTCAGGCCGATACCAATACCCGCGTCAGCATTAACGATAGTTTTCGCGCCCATCGCCAGCGAGTCAGTACCTACCGCCAGTGAATCTTCTTCCGTTGAGTTGGCATGGTAGTACTTGGTCGGCGTAGTGGCGACAGCACCAATGGCGTTTTGCAACTGGCGTACAGTCACGGCGTCATGGGATTCAGTACCATCAGCAACGTTGATGATCTGACGGTACTTACCATCATCGCCAATCGACAATGCGCCAAGCAGTTCGCCGTCAGTGGTGTCGTAACCAATCACAACGCCTTCTTCGGTTACGCTGGTGTTACGAGAACCTTTAACAATCACACGGCTGGAGACGGATTCGCTACCCAGCGCGATACCAGTATCAACGCTGCTGCTGCTATTCTGACCAATTGCGACACTGCTTTCGCCGGAAGCGACAGCGTTATAACCCACCGCTGTAGCGCCAGTACCTGATGCGCTCGCATCAATAAAGGTTAAGCCGGTGTCATTAGTACGCGCATAGTTCAGACCCGCACCGTTCTCTTCGATGTAGTCTATGCTGGTATTACCGGCAATCTGGTTGATGATCTCATTTTGCTGATTGATCAACGTGTTGGTGGCGAACAACTGTGAACTATTAATTGCATCAGTACTGGTTTCAGAAATATCACCATTAGCAACATTAGTGATTACGCTGGCTTTGCCATCGCGGCTGGCGCTGAACGCACCATTTTCACCGGCGGTTGCGTCCCAGAGCAGCGCATCATCCAGGGTTGAGTCGATCGCGTCCAGAGCATCACCGACGTTATTGTAATCGGTATCAGCAATGGAGTACGTCGGCGCACTGATGCTACCGTCAGCATTTACTGCGGCGCCACCGCCCAGGGCATCAACAACAGAGTTGCTCACACCGTAGAGTTGCCCACCATTGATGGCATCGGTGCTGGTTTCAGAAACGGCACCATTTGCGACATTGGTAATTTTGCTGGCATTGCCACCGTGGCCGGCGCTGAATGCACTTGCCGTTTCATCCCACAGCAGAGCGTCGCCCAGTGAAGTGCTAAAGGAGGTGTTAATCGCCGCCAGCGCATCACCTACGTTATCGTAGCTGTTGCTACCGATGGTGTAGGACGGGCCAGTAAATACACCGTTTTCATCAACCGAGGCGTTACCGCCAAAATAGTCTGCCAGTGAATCACTTAAGCTAAACAGTTGCCCACCGTTAACGGCATCGGTGCTGGTAGATGAGATTGTTCCAGCGGTGACGTTAGTGATTTTGCTGGTGGTTTCGGTGCCGTGTGCAGCGGTGAATGCGCTTGCGGCGTCATCCCATTTCAGCGCATCTTCACCGAGGTTGTTCACCGTATCAGTCAGATTGGTGATGTTGGTGGTGTTAGTAGCGATGTTAGTGGTGTTGGTTGCCACATTGTCGTTAGTGGTTTTCAACTGAGAACCGTTAACGGCATCGGTACTGGTCTCCGTCAACTCACCTGCCGTAACGTTAGTGATTTTGCTGGTGGCTTCGGTGCCGTGTGCGGCGGTGAATGCACCTGAGGCGTCATCCCATGCCAGCGCGTCGGCACCAAGGTTAGTCACTGTATCAGTCAGGTTGGTGATACTGGTGGTGTTGGCGGCAACATCATTCGTCAGGTTAGTGATGTTGGTGGTGTTGTTAGCAACTTCGCCGGTCAGGTTGCTGATATTGGTGGTGTTGGTTGCCACGTTATCGTTAGTGGTTTTCAACTGAGAACCGTTAACGGCATCGGTACTGGTCTCCGTCAACTCACCTGCCGTAACGTTAGTGATTTTGTTGGTGGCTTCGGTGCCGTGTGCGGCGGTGAATGCACCTGAGGCGTCATCCCATGCCAGCGCGTCGGCACCAAGGTTAGTCACTGTATCAGTCAGGTTGGTGATACTGGTGGTGTTGGCGGCAACATCATTCGTCAGGTTAGTGATGTTGGTGGTGTTGTTAGCAACTTCGCCGGTCAGGTTGCTGATATTGGTGGTGTTGGTTGCCACGTTATCGTTAGTGGTTTTCAACTGAGAACCGTTAACGGCATCGGTACTGGTCTCCGTCAGTTCACCCGCCGTAACGTTAGTGATTTTGCTGGTGGCTTCAGTGCCGTGTGCGGCAGTGAATACGCCAGCGG
>NZ_SZVK01000071.1:3517-13433 GCF_005280595.1 Escherichia sp. MR
CGTCAGTTCACCCGCCGTAACGTTAGTGATTTTGCTGGTGGCTTCAGTGCCGTGTGCGGCAGTGAATACGCCAGCGGCGTCATCCCATTTCAGCGCATCTTCACCGAGGCTATTCACCGTATCAGTCAGATTAGTGATATTGGTGGTGTTGTTAGCAACATCGCCAGTCAGGTTGGTGATATTAGTGGTGTTGGTTGCCACGTTATCGTTAGTGGTTTTCAACTGAGAACCGTTAACCGCATCGGTACTGGTCTCCGTCAGTTCACCCGCCGTAACGTTAGTGATTTTGCTGGTGGCTTCAGTGCCGTGTGCGGCAGTGAATACGCCAGCGGTGTCATCCCATTTCAGCGTATCTTCACCAAGGTTAGTCACCGTATCAGTCAGGTTAGTGATATTGGTGGTGTTGGCGGCAACGTCATTCGTCAGGTTAGTGATGTTAGTGGTGTTGTTAGCAACATCGCCAGTCAGATTGCTGATATTAGTGGTGTTGGTTGCCACATTGTCGTTAGTGGTTTTTAACTGCGAGCCGTTAACCGCATCTTTACTGGTCGCAGAAATATCGCCATCCTTAATATTGGTAATTTTGCTGGTGGCATCGGAGCCGTGTGCTGCGCTGTATGCCTTTTTAACCGAGTCCCATTGCAACGTATTATTGTCGAGACCCTCTAATGCGTCGCCGACATTACCAAAGACACCGCTTTGCAGTTGATAGCTAGGAGCGGTAACTATTCCTGTCCCCGTCGTATCGACGGAGGCTCCACCACCAAGGCGATCGGCTATTGATTTGCTAATATCAAAAAGTTGTGAGCCATTGATGGCATCGTTGCTATCCTTAGCGATACTCCCTTTTGCCATATTAACAATTTTACGCTGTAGTGTGTCGTTCCCCACAGAAACACTATTCTCTAGCTTTGCGACAGAACCTGTGCCCAGGGCAACGGAGTTAGCACCTGTTACACTGGTTTGGCCACCAATCGCAATACTGTTTTCAGGTCCTGCTGAGCTTTTTTGTCCAATCGCAATACTGTTTTCGTTACCTGCCAGACTACTATTACCCAACGCAATAGAATTTACACCATCTGCCTTTCCTGCCTGACCGAAAGCCATTGCTCCAGCTTTAGTTGCCTGAGCCGCTTTTCCGAGCGCAACGCTATTATCCGCGTTAGCTATGCTGCCTGAACCCAATGCCAGACTATATAAACCATTTGCCTGCGACTCGTATCCGAAAGCAATAGCCTCATCACCATCAGCCGTTGATGCATTCCCGAACGCCAGGGAATTCAGCTTACTGGCGCTAGCGCCCAGCGCAATTGCATAATCCCCAGCGGTCCTACTCGAACTTCCGATTGCAATTGCCCGGCTTCCTGTAGCTTCCGCACCTTGCCCAAATGCCGAAGATCTCTCTCCCGTTGCTTTGGTTTGGTAACCATATGCTGATCCCCCTATACCAGAGGCATCGGCCAAATAACCTATCGCGACTGAGGCTGTCGTTACTGGCGTGCCATCTGATGATGTTTTCGATGAAGCTTTAGCACCCTTACCAATAGCAATCCAATAATCTTCAACAGGTACATCTTCACTACTTTTACCACCATCGAGACCGACAGAAGCGCTCGTTCCAAACGACGACATCAACCCACCTGCAACCAGCGCAGAAATTAACAGCTTGCTGCGCCCGCTCTTTTTCCCACGGCTTTTTGCCGTTTCGCTGGCGACGCTGTAGCTCCCTGTTGCCGGGTTCCAGATAACTTTAAAAATTTTGTTCATTGTTGTTGCTCTCTATTCCTTGATATAAGTGCAATGACTGCATTTATTTTTTGCTTTTTTTCTGCCGGTTATCAGCAGGTGGAAGGTTGTCGAAGTTGATATTCTGCATATTAATAGCCAACTTCAGGTATTTCAGGTTATTGGGCGACACCCCTTTTAACGTTAAGTTAATGTCTTGCCATTGCCCTGGTAATAATTTCAGCGTGGAGTTCATGGTGGTACTAAATAGTAGCTGTTGCCATTTGGCATATTCTTTTATATCACCCGGTCTTTCACCGCCCCAGGTGGCATGAAAACCAATATTTGATACGGGAATACTTAATAAATTGGCCAATGACATATGAATAACACTGCCATTTTCTATTGCTTCAACAGATAACACCCTGCCGGCAATACCTACCGAACCGTTATTTAAAATGAAATATTTTGTTTGATCGGGGTTAAATTCAGTAAAGACAAATGTATCTTGATGATGCTTAATCTCTTTCACTACCTGAGCCAGCGGCTTTGTACTGTTTATTAGACTAATGCTTTGTTTTTCAATGGTGTTTGTCTTTTTGGTTTCTTGTTCTAGTCGTTTTTCGAGTTGATCAATTCTGGCCTTTTGTTCTTCTTGTTGTTTTGTGAGTTCATCAACGATTTTGTTTTTTTCGACATAGTCACAACCTGACAGCATCAGTATTGTCGAAGCCGCCAGGACGCTTATCAATAATTTATTCACTTTCATATAAAGTTATCCTTACATATCATCCCTGATATCAACGCGGTCTAAGGGATGTGTCCATTTGTGGTTGATGCTTTTGCGATTTATACGGCTGGCTTTATGAATGTTGCGAATATATTTGTTATGAAAATTATTTATTAAGTTTTAAAATTGTTTAATTGTGTTAGGGAGGCGGATTTTAATGAGGAGGGTTATCAGATGTCAAACACTGCATTTAAAGCAGAAAAATAGCTTTCATTTAATATTCACACAATAAATGTTTTGGGTGAGTTTTTAGAATGTGGATGGAAAAAATAACGGCAAAAGTTTTATTTTATGAATGATATCTTCCATTTTTAGGCGTCGAACCAAACCTTTTACTGAATGCATTTTCAGATTTAGTGCCATTGGTAAAAAGTAGACTCTACGAGGAAACAGAGGAGGATATTTGTTACATCCCGCATTTAGAAACGCGGGATGTGAGGGAGATATACAGGTAAGAGGGTTAAAACGCTGTCTTTGAGAACCCGGTCATCTCTTGCAGACCCATTTCACGACCCAGTGCGGTCATCGGATGTACAACCACAAGCCCCCGAACGCTTTTCTTCAGCTTACCCATATCGGCTTGTTCTTTTTTGGTAATCGCGCGCTGGAACGGCATCTTCATTAGCTTTTGTGCTTCCTTACTGAGTTTCTGGCTATGAACTTCACGCAGGCGGGCAATTTCAGCTTCCAGTGTAGCTTTCTCTTTTTCCAGCTCGGCATATTTGTCTGCGGCTTCAACCAGCGACAGATCTGCCTGCTGGTGACGGATGGCGTCCAGACGATCGCTGAGACGTTTGATTTCGTTTTTTTCGACTTCTTTCATGGGATGGCTTCTGATAAAGATAAATTTATAGCCCCTAGTATGCGCGACGAGGTGCTTTGTTCACAACCGATGGCATTGTAATAGTTTTGTCGGGTAACAAATCTTGTGTTCAAAAATCATATAATATATTGATTAATAAACAATATAATCAGAAGGTGAGGGCAAGCGTTGTGGATTTCGCACGTTTTCCTTAATGTCATTTTTATCGGGATCTAAACTAAAATCGGCGGTCGCGCTTTCCCGGCGCGGGGTAATACGGAGATATTATTATGGGCAAATTAGGTGAAAACGTTCCGCTTCTTATTGATAAAGCCGTAGATTTCATGGCATCAAGCCAGGCGTTCCGGGAGTATCTGAATAAACTTCCCCCCCGTAACGCGATTCCATCCGGTATACCTGAGGAAAGCGTGCCGTTATATCTACAACGTCTGGAATATTATCGCCGACTTTATCGGCCGAATCCGGTAGAGGAGAAGTAAGCGAAAGTACTTACTTTTGAAAGGCTTTTTTTAAGCTGATTTTGGAAATCAGCTCTGTCAGTGAAAGGACCATTGTTGATCGCACAGCCTGTTGGTAACGCTGAACTTGCATCGCATACAAACTGGAGTCTATTGGTTCAAACTGTGGCGGCGGTGGTAGTGCCGCCACGCAATGCAGTTCGCCAAATGGCCCAAGAATTTCATCATCGGTAAATGCGTACTCGTTGCCGTCGTGGTTCAGCTCTTCCCGCAGTGCCATCAATAGTTCCGCATCTTCGTATTCATGGCGACTAATTACGCCAAGCCCATAAATCAGCTTTAAGCGCACGGACAGGTCGCCCAGCGGACCATCGCCGTCGAGTAACGGTTCTACAGCATACTTCACCGCGTAATCGTCTTTGCGGAATACCTGAAGCACCAAAAGATTCACCGCCTCGGTCAGGAGATCGACGGCGGTAATCAGAAAGCTTCGCACGGTTTTGCCAGCATTCAGACGCTCAAGCACACGGTTTTCAAAGGCCTGGGTTTGTTCCATTGTTGCCTGCATATCTGACAATCTGTTATTCGGGCGCAGGGTGTCCTGCGCCTGGTTCATCATTATTGCATTGCGTTATAAGCGGTTACCGCCTCGGATACAACCTCGCTGTTGGCATCAAGACCGGAAATCTGTGCCAGCGCCGCCTGCGGACCTTTGTCGGCAATCAGCGCCGCCAGTTCTTGTGCCTGAGGATCATCTTCACTGCAAAAGTGCATTGCAGCGGCAATACCTTCAATCAGATTTTTGTGCGGCAAGCTATATTCCAGCGTACCCAGCAGCGGCTTGATCAGACGGTCGCCAGCACTCAGTTTACGCAGCGGCTGACGGCCTACGCGCTCAACATCATCTTTCAGATACGGGTTTTCAAAACGACCGAGGATTTTCTGGATGTACGCCGCGTGCTTGTCCGCGTCAAAGCCGTAACGCTTAATCAGTACTGCGCCGCTTTCTTCCATCGCCCCTTTTACCACCGCACGGATTTTCTCGTCGAGAATCGCGTCACGAATAGTCTGATGACCCGCCAGTTTTCCAAGGTACGCGGTTATAGCATGGCCTGTGTTCAGGGTGAAGAGCTTACGTTCGACAAACGCCATCAGGTTGTCGGTTAACTCCATACCAGGAATGTTTGGCAGCGTGCCTTTGAACTGAGTTTTATCGACAATCCATTCGCTGAAGGTTTCTACAGTGACTTCCAGCGGATCGTTCGTTGCAGACGCTGAAGGCGGTACGATACGGTCAACGGCGGAATCAACAAAGCCAACGTGTTCTTCTACCCACGCTTTGGCGTCTTCCGGCAGGGCGTTCATCACATGGCCTTTCAGTTGCGTTGTGCCGCGTACCATGTTTTCACAGGCGATAATGTTCAGCGGGGAGTCATTACCTTGCTCTTTACGTTTCACCAGCCCTTTGGCGATTGCCGGAGCAATGCGTTCCAGCACGACCGGGCCAACTGCGGTGGTGACTAAATCAACCTGGGCGATTAAATCAACCACGTCGTCGCCAATGCTGCTGACGGCATTAACGCCGGAAACGGTATCCACCTGCTCGGTTTCGCCGACAACGTGAACCTGATAGCTATGACGGGCATTCAGGGCATCAAGTACCACCTGATTGACATCGGCAAACGTCAGTTGGATACCCGCGTCTGCCAGCAGTTTACCGATAAAGCCACGACCGATATTACCTGCGCCAAAATGTAATGCTTTCATAGTATTAACCTTCATCAATGTTTTTACCCAAGAGGGCTGGGGTGAGGCTTTTCCCTCACCCAAACCCTCTCCATGTGGAGAGGGGCAGCGCCGGATGCGGCGTAAACGCCTTATCCGGCCTACAAGAACGTGCAAATTTAACAAACTGCGCTTTGTTTTGTAGGCCTGATAAGCAAAGCGCATCAGGCAATCAGCCCCACCGTCTCCATGAGGAGAGGGTGGGCCTGGATTACTTACGACCTGCCAGCAGTTCCAGCACTTCATCCACGCTGGTGGTGTGTGCCAGACGCTCGATGACGGATTCATCATCCAGCGCGTTGGTCAGGCTGGTGATAACCTGAATGTGCTCGTTATTACGGGCAGCAATACCAATCACCAGGCGGGCAATGTCATCTTCTTCTTCACCGAAGCGCACACCTTCCGGATACTGACAGAACACCACGCCCGTTTTCAGTACGCGATCTTTCGCTTCAACCGTACCGTGCGGCACTGCGATAGACTCACCCAGATAAGTCGGGGTCAGTTTTTCACGATCCAGCATCGCCTGTACGTATTCCGGCTCAACATAGCCGCCTTTCACCAGTTGTTCGCCGGCAAAGCGAATCGCTTCTTCTTTGGTGGCTGCTTTGCGACCGAGGAAGATGTTCTCCGCACCGAGCTTAAACAGATTGGCGTTAGAATCGTCAAAGCTGTCTTTCACTTTCACTTCGTTTTCAGTATGACGCTGGGCAGCAACCAGACGTTCGGTCAGGCTGGTGTACAGGCCGCTGTCGAGGAAGTTAGTCAGCGAAATATGCTGTGCCTGCGGCACCTGGCGCATAGCGCGTTCAGTCAGGTCACGGTGAGTGATGACCAGATCTACATCCGGCGGCAGGTTGTTGATCGCGCTGTTAGTGACCGAAATCTGCGACAGACCTGCATCCTGAATTTTCTTACGCAGCACGCCTGCACCCATCGCACTGGAACCCATACCGGCGTCACAGGCAACGATGATTTTACGCACGTGGCTCAGGTCGTTAGTCACATCGCCCGCAGACAGCGGAGACGCACCTTTAGACTCAGCTTTCATGTCCTGCATACGACGAGTTGCTGCTTCAATATCGTCTTCTTCTTTCACTTTGCTGGTTTTCAGCAAAATAGCAGAGACAACGAAGGAGACCGCCATCGCCGCACACACACCCGCGATGTTAGCGAAGTAAGCACCTTTTGGCGTCATCGCCAGTACCGCGAGGATAGAACCCGGAGATGCCGGAGAAACCAGACCACCGCCCAGGATAGTCAGCGTGAACACGCCAGTCATACCGCCGAGGATAACGGCCAGAATCAGACGCGGATTCATCAGTACATACGGGAAGTAGATTTCGTGGATACCACCCAGGAAGTGGATGATTGCCGCACCGCCCGCAGACTGTTTCGCACTACCACGACCAAAGAACATGTACGCCAGCAGCACGCCCATACCTGGACCCGGGTTAGCTTCAATCAGGAAGAAGATGGATTTACCCAGTTCATGGGACTGCTGAATACCCAGCGGCGAGAAGATACCGTGGTTAATGGCGTTGTTGAGGAACAGGATTTTCGCCGGTTCAACAAAGATAGACGCCAGCGGCAGCATGTCATGGACAACCATGAAGTTAACGCCCGCAGCCAGCATTTTAGACAGGGCTTCAACAATCGGGCCAATGCCGAGGAAGGCCAGAATGGCGAGGATCATCCCGATGATGCCAGCGGAGAAGTTATTCACCAGCATCTCAAAACCGGATTTGATCTTACCGTCTACCCAGCGGTCGAAGTGCTTAATGCACCAGCCGCCCAGCGGGCCTGCAATCATAGAACCGAGGAACATCGGCATGTCTGCGCCGACGATAACGCCCATGGTAGTGATAGCACCAACCACGCCGCCACGTTCGCCGCCTACCAGCTTACCACCGGTATAACCGATCAGCAGCGGCAGGAGATAAGTGATCATCGGCCCGACCAGCTTCGCCAGCGTTTCGTTCGGTAACCACCCTGTTGGAATAAATAACGCGGTGATGATACCCCACGCGATAAACGCGCCGATATTTGGCATCACCATGTTGCTGAGGAAACGACCAAAGCTTTGCACTTTGATCTTAATATCGGATGACATAAAAACACCCCTTCTTATGTTTGCTGTCGCGCAGGCTGGAAGCCCGAGGTTTTTTGTTAATGTGGCGGCAGAGGTAGCCGGACCTTGTAGATACTGCGAAATCTGGCACTGAATCGGTTAACTGTCCAGTCGGCGGCCTTTTGTGTGATATCAGTCACATAAATATAGGGGGTAGAGAGGTAATTGACGTGATATTCATCACAAAATGACTGTGTAAAAAAACAACAAGACGGCGATTTTCGCTAAAAATGGCATTCAAATGTGAGTAATGTCACAATTTTATTTTGATGGTTTGTTGAATCTTTGTGATCTGAATCACAAGATATTTTCTTCGGTAATTCACCTGATGTGATCTGCAACATGTTCTGACTTTGCCTTAAGACAGTTTTGTAACTGAGCAACTCATCGCCTTTTAAAATTATCCTTCGGTGTGATGGCGAGATTGGCAAACGCAGATTAATGTCAAAGTATCAGCCTGACTCCCTTCCGGCTGCCAGCCAAAAAACAACACTGATAAGCGTGAATCCGAGGCAGATATGTTTCTAAACTACTTCGCGTTGGGAGTGCTGATCTTCGTCTTTCTGGTGATTTTTTATGGAATCATCGCGATACATGACATCCCCTATCTTATTGCCAAAAAGCGCAACCATCCCCACGCCGACGCTATTCATACGGCGGGTTGGGTAAGTCTGTTTACCCTGCATGTAATCTGGCCGTTTCTGTGGATCTGGGCAACGCTTTACCAGCCAGAGCGCGGCTGGGGAATGCAGTCACATGTTGCGTCGCAGGAGAAAGCGACTGACCCGGAAATTGCCGCGCTTTCTGACCGTATTTCCCGGCTGGAGCACCAACTTGCAGCTGAAAAAAAGAGTGACTATTCCACGTTCCCGGAGATCTGATTATGGATCTGTTAATTGTTTTAACTTACGTGGCGCTGGCATGGGCAGTATTTAAAATCTTCCGCATTCCGGTGAATCAGTGGACGCTGGCGACGGCGGCGCTGGGTGGCGTGTTTCTGGTGAGTGGTTTGATTTTATTGATGAACTACAACCATCCTTACACTTTTACCGCGCAAAAGGCAGTGATAGCTATCCCCATCACGCCACAGGTGACGGGGATCGTGACTGAAGTCACCGACAAAAATAATCAGCTTATTCAAAAGGGCGAAGTGCTTTTTAAGCTCGACCCGGTACGTTATCAGGCGCGAGTAGACAGACTCCAGGCTGATTTGATGACGGCGACGCATAATATCAAAACGCTGCGCGCGCAGCTCACTGAAGCGCAGGCCAACACCACTCAGGTTTCAGCGGAGCGCGACCGACTGTTTAAAAATTATCAACGTTATCTGAAAGGCAGCCAGGCGACGGTCAATCCGTTCTCAGAACGTGACATCGACGACGCGCGGCAGAATTTCCTCGCGCAGGATGCGCTGGTGAAAGGTTCGGTGGCGGAGCAGGCGCAGATCCAGAGCCAGCTCGACAGCATGGTCAACGGTGAGCAATCACAGATTGTCAGCTTAAGAGCGCAACTTACTGAAGCAAAATATAACCTTGAGCAAACCATTATTCGCGCACCAAGCAACGGCTACGTTACTCAGGTACTGATCCGCCCAGGCACTTACGCGGCAGCTTTACCGCTGCGTCCGGTAATGGTCTTCATCCCTGAGCAAAAACGGCAAATTGTTGCCCAATTTCGGCAAAATTCACTGTTACGTCTGAAACCCGGTGATGAAGCAGAAGTGGTGTTTAACGCGCTGCCTGGGCAGGTATTCCACGGCAAACTGACCAGTATTTTGCCGGTGGTGCCTGGCGGTTCGTATCAGGCGCAGGGGGTGCTGCAATCGTTAACGGTCGTGCCCGGAACGGATGGTGTGCTGGGAACCATTGAACTCGACCCTAACGCTGATATCGATGCCTTACCCGACGGCATCTACGCCCAGGTAGCAGTTTACTCCGACCATTTCAGCCATGTTTCGGTGATGCGGAAAGTGCTGCTGAGAATGACCAGTTGGATGCATTATCTTTATTTGGATCATTGAGGGGGAGGCCTGGAGGTACAGGCGCTATTGGCAGGAATAGTCACAGTTCTGGCTTACTGGCTATTGCCAGAACTGGTAGCTAAGTTCATGCCATTTGATGCATTTACTGGGTAATGACTCTAACTTATTGATAGTGTTTTATGTTCAGATAATGCCCGATGACTTTGTCATGCAGCTCCACCGA
>NZ_SZVK01000072.1:0-13246 GCF_005280595.1 Escherichia sp. MR
TCGGTGGAGCTGCATGACAAAGTCATCGGGCATTATCTGAACATAAAACACTATCAATAAGTTGGAGTCATTACCAATGCGTTCAATGCGCGGATCGGATTGCAGCATAGCGAGTAAATGACTGCCGATTAATCCGGTTGCGCCTAATAATAAAACGTTTGCAGGCATCTCTGCTCTCCTCAAGTGATTAAGCCCGTTACGCTCAACCTGAAAAAACGCCCCTAAATTAAGGGGCGTTAATGTGTGTATTGATAAAACATCCGTTAATAAGAATAGATCAGAATTATTTGGCGATCTTCTTATATTTGATACGATGAGGTTCAAGCGCTTCTGCACCCAGCGTACGCTTTTTCCAGTCTTCGTATTCAGTAAAGTTACCTTCAAAGAATTCCACTTTACCTTCATCGCAGTAATCAAGGATGTGCGTAGCGATACGATCAAGGAACCAGCGGTCATGGGAAATGACCATGGCGCAGCCCGGGAACTCTAACAGGGCGTTTTCGAGCGCACGCAGCGTTTCGATATCCAGATCGTTAGTCGGTTCGTCGAGAAGCAGCATATTTCCGCCAACTTGTAGCAGTTTAGCTAAATGTAAGCGACCGCGTTCGCCGCCGGAAAGCTCGCCAACGCGTTTGCCCTGATCGGTGCCTTTGAAGTTGAAGCGACCGACATAAGCGCGGCTTGGCAGTTCAAAGTTACCAATGCGCATAATATCCAGACCGCCGGAAACTTCTTCCCAAACCGTTTTGCTATTGTCCATACTGTCACGGAACTGATCAACGGAGGCGATTTTTACGGTATCACCTAAAGTGATTGTGCCGCTGTCAGGCTGCTCCTGACCGGAAATCATGCGAAACAGCGTTGATTTACCAGCGCCGTTCGGGCCGATAATACCGACAATGGCACCTTTTGGAATCGCGAATGATAAATCTTCTATTAGCAGACGATCGCCATAAGATTTTTTCAGATTCTGAACTTCCAGCACTTTATCGCCTAAACGAGGGCCGGGCGGAATGAACAGCTCGCTGGTTTCATTGCGTTTTTGATATTCAACGCTATTGAGCTCATCAAAGCGGGCAAGACGCGCTTTACTCTTAGCTTGACGGCCTTTGGGATTCTGGCGAACCCACTCAAGTTCTTTCTCAATAGATTTGCGGCGAGCGGCTTCGGAAGAGGCTTCTTGCTCCAGACGCTTATCTTTTTGCTCCAGCCATGAAGAATAGTTACCTTCCCATGGAATACCTTCACCGCGGTCAAGTTCCAGAATCCAGCCTGCGACGTTATCAAGGAAGTAACGGTCGTGGGTAATGGCTACAACGGTGCCTTCATAGTCATGCAGGAAGCGTTCCAGCCAGGCAACGGACTCTGCGTCCAAGTGGTTGGTTGGTTCGTCGAGCAGTAACATGTCCGGTTTTTCCAGCAGTAGGCGACAAAGTGCAACGCGACGGCGTTCACCACCGGATAAATGCTCAATTTTGGCGTCCCACGGCGGAAGGCGCAATGCATCAGCAGCACGCTCCAACTGGTTATCCAGATTATGTCCATCGTGAGATTGAATGATCGCTTCCATTTCGCCTTGCTGTTTAGCCAGCTTATCGAAGTCTGCATCCGGTTCTGCGTATGCCGCATAAATTTCGTCTAAACGCGTTAAGGCATTTTTGACTTCACTGACGGCTTCTTCAACTGCTTCTCTTACGGTTTGCTCAGGATTCAGCTTAGGTTCTTGCGGCAAATAACCAATTTTAATGCCCGGCTGCGGACGCGCTTCACCTTCGATATCGGTGTCGATACCGGCCATAATGCGTAATAGCGTGGATTTACCTGCGCCGTTTAAACCAAGCACACCAATTTTGGCGCCGGGGAAGAAGCTGAGAGAGATATTTTTTAGAATATGTCGCTTCGGAGGAACAACTTTTCCGACACGATGCATAGTATAGACGTATTGTGCCACAGTATTAGGAGCCTCTTAATTACGGGGTTTCTTAATGGCGCCGATTAGAGCATGGAGGGGAAGACTTTGCCATGGTGATCGGCATATTTTCCTCAACCTGATAAAACCGTGAGTTGAGACTTTTGAACGCCGGCACACGAATGGCAACCTCATGGCCCCCATTAGATAAAATCCGTTTGTAAAAGTTTAAGATCAATAATATAGCGTGCGGGACCGCGGGGTAATCTGCCATTGATGTTGCTGATCTTTTAATATCCGTTTAGTGACTTTTCCTAATAATGCATATAGAGGCGTTTCAGCATGGGCGGTGAGTAATTCGCAAAAACGGCCACTCCATGGCAATAAATGGTCGCGTAAAAATTCGCGTATTGTGCGCTCGGTGGTTTCTTCCGGATAATCTCCCCATTGTTTTAATAGCAAGGCGAGTACTGATAAACATAATCCAATGTGGTCAGAAATTTGCTGTTCATCGGTACAAAGTATAATGCGGTGGGATTTCAAAAAAGCGGTTAATGCATGAGTTGAGCGCTGTAATAGCAGGTTCTCTTCCGTCAGATAAACCGATCCCCATGGAACGGCTTTTGGCATCCCAATGCCAACGAATAAGGCTAAATGGTCAGCCTGCAAACGCTCGAGAGCATCTTGATTTTGTAAAAAGGTGTTTGTCTCGTGAATATCCATGTCCCATTTACTGTGCCAAAGATTAAGAATATCGCTGTTTAACATATTGTTGATTAGTGCCTTTTGTGGTTCAAAGCAAAAGAAATGATACAAAAGGGATAAGCTGACCAGTGACAATTCACGCTCAGTAATAGCTTCAGTTTCTATACGATGGCTCATTTTATTCACCTATAAAAAGAGATAGATTTCCGGCTAAAACGAAATCAATGAGTTAGCCTCCATTGAGAGGCTAACGTTGAATTTAAATCGGTTTGACTTCGACCAGATTGGTTCCTTGAGGGTTGGCTTTCGCTAAGGCCGTCGGCTTTAAACGAGTGAGAGTATTAATGCATCGACCGATATCAATGCCTTTCTCATCCGGCTGATACCATGCACCTTCGCCCATCGCTACAACGCCGGGCATTATTCTTGGCGTAATGCGTATTGGAATTTGAATCGTTCCGCGTGCGTTATAAACATGCACCATCTGCCCTTGAGCAAGATGACGAGCCTTTGCATCAATAGGATTAATCATTAAAACATCGTCAATGACTTCCCGCAGCCACGGAACGTTATGAAACGTTGAGTGTGGGCGTCCTTTTGATTTAAATCCAATGAGTTGTAAAGGATATTGCTCTCTTAATGCCTCATCGGCATAGCTCTCCCACGTCGGCGTATATTGCGGCAATGGCGTAATCGTATCTCCCGCCGGCAGCGTCCATGTTTCCGCAAGTTTGGCTAGTTTATGGCTGTAAATCTGAATTTTACCTGATTCTGTTTTCAGTGGATTGAGGGCCGGATTTTCCCGAAACGCTTTTAACGTATATCGCGGTGCGAGAGGATCAAACGGAAGACGAACGGTTTTTTCTCGTTCTAAAATCTCGATAGGCGGAAAATTCGTGTGTTTTAAACGGCTTTGGTTATACAGATAGCGTTGCCAGTCATCCCAACTGCGCCCTTCAGTAAATTTTTCGCGGAGACCAAATTTGTCGGCAAGATCGGCAAAGACATCGTAAGGATGGCGGCACTCGTACATAGGATCAATGACATGTTCAGTCATAGTCAAATGCGTTGAGAAGGCCACAATACGAGAGTTTTCCAGCCAAGTAATATCCGGTAGTAAAATATCCGCAAATTTAGCGCTGGCTGTCATGTGATTATCCATCACGAAAATAAACTCTAACTTGCTTTCATCGGCCAATATTTTGGCCGTTGCATTGCAGTCAGAGTGCTGATTTAACAGCCAGTTGCCTTGATACATAAAGACGCATTTTACGTCGGTATCTAATTTAGGTGCGCCTTTGATCCCATCGGTTAATGCCGTCATTTCATGGCCACGTTCTACGGCTTCCAGCCATTTAAAGCAGGGAACTTTTGCCGAAACCGGGTTTTTTCCGGTTGGCATTGTCATGACATCTGTTGTGTGGAACAAAAAGTCTGATGCGCCGTTATTCGTACCGGGCAAGCCGATTTTACCCAGCAAAATTGGCAGCATAAATATTGCTCTGGCCGTTTGTTCTCCGGCAGCCTGACGCTGGGGGCCCCAACCTTGAGCAATATAGGGCGCTTTCGCGTGGCCAAGTTCACGTGCTAACTGATAAATTTGTTCTTCCGGAATGCCGCAGATTGCGCTGGCGTATTTTGGCGTTTTTGCGATACCGTCGATGCCTTCACCCAAAATATAAGCTTTGTATCCCAAACGCTTATCTAACGGAGGAATATTTTTTTCGCTATCACCCGGTTCTTCGTCATAACCGTAACAATGTGTTTTCAGAAAGTCGTCATCGGTAAAACCTTCCGTTATCAGTACCCACGCAATTGCTTCAACTAATGCTGCATCACTTCCCGGGCGAATAGCCAGCCAAAGATCTTCCCGACCACAGGCGGTATCTGTGTATTGAGGATCAATAACGATTGTTCTGGCGGAGTTTTGCTTTTTGTACCATTGATAATGGTAAGTATCGCTGCCACCGCTCATTCGCGTATTGGCCGGATTATTTCCAAAATAAACAATCAGATCTGAACGCGCCATTTCCGTTGGTGCGCTGCCGAACGTATAAGATTTATCGCCGTAAGTATATTGAGAAGCCGTATCAATCTGGTGACTACTGTAATTACCTTCCGGCGATAGGTAGCCGCCGATCATATTCAGAAATCTGGGAACATAGTGATAAGAACCGTCCGGTTTTCCGTAACCGATTCGGCTGAAGATTGCCTGATTACCATATTCACGGATGATATGACTTAGCTTATCGTGCACTTCCGTTAGTGCTTCTTCCCAACTGATGCGCTTAAATTTACCTTCGCCACGTTTGCCGATGCGTTTCATTGGGTATTTTAATCTGTCGGGAGCGAAGGTTCGTTTATGCAAAGATCGGCCGCGTAAACAAGCTCTGACTTGATGGCGACCAAATGTATCATCGCCTTGGTCGTCCGTTTCAATACGTTTTATTTCACCGTTTTCAGTCACGATTTTTAATAAGCAACTGGAATGACAATGTGCCCAGCAATTGTGCCATTTGGCAACTTCACCTACGTGAGTATCAATAACAGCCGCAGCGATAGCATTCATAGAGTGAGTCGATAAATAGGCGCCCATACCGAGAAAAGAGCTCAGTTTTAAAAAGCGCCTGCGGGATAAATCAGAATGGTCGACTGCTTGCGTTATATTTTGTTGTGTAGACATAATAAAATCCTTATATCGCGGCGTTAAGTCCGATTGCCTTAAAGCTGTTGCAGTAAAATAAGTTCATAGAAAAAGACTCTTCCTAAGAGCTCGGCAATAATGACAGCCGTTGTTACAGCGGCTAACTTGCCCGTTATTTGCGTGGATAAATTCATTAAAAGGCAGCAGAGAAATGCGGATGCCAATAACAGGATTCGAATAACTTGAATAGCTTTAAGCCATACAGGAATTGCGCTAACTTCTCCGTTTAGAGCAAACAAATAGCCACAGGAAAACAGGATAAATAGAAAGAGTACCGCGCCCCAAATGGGTTTCATGATGTATATGAACGATGTTGAACTCCCGTTTCTGTTACGAAATGCGTACAACAGAAGGGCGCTTAATAATGAGCCGGACAAAATACCGCTAAATACAAAGTTAATAACGGTCCACGGCGTAGACCAAAGAGAAACTGTTGGTAAAAAATAAACGTTTGCGATGGCAAATAGAACACCGATGGCTGCCAGTGCCGCCAGAACAGCGCACAGGAGCAGTGGCGCTCCTTTTACTTTTTTCAATAGTAAGAAACTGGTGCTTAGGCCAAGCAAACTAAAAATGAGCACCATGACGATCTCGAGGCTCATGGGAGAAAGATGTTTTAGGCCAAAGAGTACGTTTAGGGCTCTTAATGGTTGGCCTAAATGTGTTAACGCGGCGAGCCCCGCCAGTGCTAACAGCGGCCAAAGAGAGAATATTGCCAGTGAAAATTGTTGGCCTGAGGTTTGTAGCTGAGCGGCAGGGATCAGCTTAATTAACCAAAGCAGAATAAAGCTACCGGCAACGGCTTGCATAAGTACGGTAAAGAAGACCAAAGGTAATTCATGCATAGTTATAGCTCCGATTTATTAACAATCGTTCCACGATACTCTGACGTTGGCTTCCCATGAGGATTGGGATTGATCGTGATAGACGGTTGGGTAAACGACGATTGGGGAAGTGGGGCGATATCAGTAATATCACCATATTTTTCTCTTAGTTCGTCGATTGGCCCAAAATCGAGCGCCCGTAACGGACACGATGAAACACACAGCGGTTTTTTATTTTGTTCGATTAATTCATAACAGCCATCACATTTTGTCATATGTTTCTTCTCGCTGTTATACTGCGGCGCTCCATATGGACAGGCCATTTCGCAGTATCGACAACCGATACAAATTTGCTCATCAACAACAACTAAACCATCCTGTGTACGCTTATGCATAGCGCCGGTAGGGCAAACTTTGGTACAGGCCGGATCGGCGCAGTGATTACAGCTGACGGAGAGGTAATAAGCGAAAACGTCTTGTCGCCAGATATCTTTTCCGGCTTGAGTCCAACTACCTCCGGCGTATTCATATACCCGACGAAAATTGACACCAATAGGCAGTTGATTTTTATCTTTACAGGCAACCTGACAGGTTTTACATCCTGTACATCTACTGCTGTCGATATAGAAGCCATATTGTTTTTGTTTCATAGCTGCCACCAAATTAGAGTGAATGGTTATTACAGTTTGGAGGCATAGTGGTTGATGCTGTGGATTGTTTCTATACGGGATTTCCACATGTAAACGGCTTTGTTGAATAAATAAGATTTCGTGCGAACGACCCTGTAGCTGGCTGGATTTTCAGGCAATACGCACGCTTTCTGGCATCCCAGCCTTTGTCATCCTGTTCAACGCACGCACCATGGCCATAGCTTCCGCTACCTGACCATCGTAGTCACGCAGCGTCAGTGAATCTCCCAACAACTGCTTCATTCTGTACATTGCCGTTTCCGCTATCGAGCGACGGTTATATTCCGTTGTCCATTTCCACCGTGCATTGCTTCCGCTCAGCCGCTGATTAGCAACGGCACGGTTGCGGTCTGCGTACTCACCGGGCCAGTAACCTGCTCCTTTTCGGGGAGGAATAAGCGCGCTGATTTTTTTGCGGCGCAGTTCATCGTGACAGAGCCGGGTATCGTAAGCCCCGTCTGCCGCGGCTGCCCTGATTTTTCTGTGAGTCTGCCGGATAAGGCCCGGGAAGGCTTCTGAGTCCGTGACGTTATTCAGCGACAGGTCTGCACAGACAACTTCATGTGTGTTGCTGTCAACAGCAAGATGCAACTTTCGCCAGATACGACGGCGCTCTTTGCCGTGCTTTCTGACTTTCCATTCGCCTTCACCAAAGACCTTCAGCCCGGTGGAATCAATCACCAGGTGTGCGATTTCACCCCGGGTGGACGTTTTGAAACTGACATTAACCGACTTTGCCCGCTTACTGACACTGGTGTAATCCGGGCAGCGCAACGGAACGTTCATCAGGGCAAAAATGGAATCAATAAAACCCTGCGCAGCCCGCAGGGTCAGCCGGAATACGCGTTTAATCACCAGAACGGTGGTGATGGCGAGATCAGAATAGCGCTGGGGCCTTCCTCGTGATGAAGGCGTTGCCGACTCATACCAGGCCTGAATCGCTTCATCATCCAGCCAGAAAGTGAGGGAGCCACGGTTGATGAGAGCTTTGTTGTAGGTGGACCAGTTGGTGATTCTGAACTTTTGCTTTGCCACGGAATGGTCTGTGTTGTCGGGAGGATGCGTGATCTGATCCTTCAACTCAGCAAAAGTTCGATTTATTCAACAAAGCCGCTTCAACACAGCCGGGAAGAGAAGCCCATATCTTTGCCAAACCGCCACATTGATAGAATCTGTCTGGTGATCTTCACCAAAGTGGTACGTCAACGCTGCTCTGGCAAATGCCTGCTGAACAGGTTGTGGTAACAAAAGCGACTCCATCACATCGCGCTTTTCATCCATTAGATCAAAAACCTCGAGCACTTCGTAAGCACCTTCATTCACCTTCTGGACGATATTACTTTTATGTGGGACCCGCATTTCTCCGAATGAGTGACCTCAGACCAATCCGCTGGTACAGATGCCACGAAACAGCCCAGTCAGCATCTGGTAGCTTGATGAGCTGTCATGCAGTATCTGATGGGCCCAGCACGAAGCAGGCGTAGCATGTGTTTAGTGTGTTTCTGGTCTCGTACAAGAGTCTGGCAGGTAAAGAATGCTGGGAGCCTTCACGCTGTAGACTTTCAAGGATGGTGATGGTCGTGATGTAGGTGTAACGGTCTGAGCATGATTCATACTTGTCGCTACTGAATACGCAGGGGACATAACCCATCAACACTTCATGGGGTAGAGGTCGGTCACGGCGTATCTGGTTTATACGGCCAAAGTAGCTGACTAATTTCATGGTCATGACTGTATGTAAGACAAAAGAAAACACCCCGCTCAAATGAGCAAGACGCTGGTGTATTGCTGATATTTTAAGCGTAATTTAGCCCGCCAGGAGCGAGGTTACAGACAACGCTAGCTTTGCGCTTACACCTTATGAGTGATCTCTATCACGATTTTACTTCCATTGAATGGTTTATCTACGCGAGTAGATTTATTTATATGTAATAAAACACAATATCTACATGAGTAGATTTAAGAAAGATATCTACCTGTGATGTATATCTGACGGATAATATCAAGGAGTTCTTATGAACACGCATTCATCCACTGTTTCCCTAACAGATAACCAACAGGCAGCTCAGGAGCGGCTGGAAACCTCCGAGGGACGCCGCGAGTTTTGGCGAGCAACAGTTTCCTGCTGGTTAGGCACCACGATGGAATATGCCGATTTTGCCCTGTACGGCCTTGCCGCAGGTATTATCTTTGGCGATGTCTTTTTTCCGGAGGCGACACCCGTCATGGCATTACTTTCCAGCTTTGCCGCCTATTCTGTTGGGTTTATTGCCCGCCCTATTGGTGCATTACTATTCGGCTGGATAGGCGATAAACATGGTCGGAAAATTGTCATGGTTATCACTATTGGATTGATGGGCATGTCGACCATGCTAATAGGATTAATCCCCAGTTACGCCCAGATAGGCGTCTGGGCACCGATATGTCTGGTTATCCTTCGATTTTCTCAGGGGCTGGGAGCAGGAGCGGAACTTTCAGGCGGTACTGTGATGCTTGGTGAATATGCTCCCGTTAAACGACGTGGACTGGTTTCATCTGTTATTGGTCTGGGTTCGAACAGCGGAACATTACTGGCTTCGCTGGTTTGGCTCATCGTCCTGCAAATGGACAAGGATGACTTATTAAGCTGGGGATGGCGTATTCCTTTTCTTTGCAGCATTCTTATTGCTGCTGCAGCTCTATTAATTCGTCGTCATATACGCGAAACACCAGTCTTTGAACGTCAAAAAGCCCTTCTGCAGGCTGAACGAGAAAAGGTTATTCGTGAGGAAAAAGCACAGCAACAACATGACAGTCGTAGCTTCTGGAAACGGACCCGTGCCTTCTGGACCATGGTCGGATTACGTATAGGAGAGAATGGTCCTTCTTATCTCGCTCAGGGATTTATCATTGGCTATGTCGCGAAAGTACTGATGGTGGATAAGTCCGTACCCACGGCAGCTGTACTTATTGCATCCGTTCTGGGATTTGCCATTATTCCTCTGGCGGGTTGGCTGTCCGATAGATTCGGTAGACGTATCATCTATCGTTGGTTCTGCTTGTTACTGATCCTGTATGCCTTTCCGGCATTTATGTTGCTGGATTCTCGTGAGCCGTGGATTGTTATCCCGACGATCATTACCGGGATGGGGCTGGCTTCACTGGGTATTTTTGGTGTTCAGGCTGCGTGGGGCGTTGAGCTTTTCGGTGTCACTAATCGTTATACCAAAATGGCATTTGCAAAAGAGCTCGGTTCCATTCTGTCTGGCGGGACTGCACCACTTATCGCCTCTGCGCTACTCTCGTATTACGGGCACTGGTGGCCAATCGCTATCTATTTCGCCTTTATGGCCGCGATTGGACTGGTGACCACTTTCTTTGCACCAGAGACTCGCGGACGGGATCTCAACTTACCCGAGGATGCAATTTAAGGCCAGAGTACGTGAGATGCGCGTTCTTTACCAAAGATTTTTGGGTCATAACGCCTTATGCTGTCTGGAAAAAATCACTCTGAACGCAATCAGGTAGGTGCTTCGTGACTCAATCACATTCACAACGCGTAACACGTTCTGACGTGGCAAAAGAAGCAGGGACATCCGTCGCTGTCGTTAGTTACGTTATTAATAATGGCCCGCGCCCCGTTGCCGAAGCGACCCGACAACGTGTACTACAGGCCATTAAGAAAACCGGTTATCGACCCAATGGCATCGCGCGTGCGCTGGCTTCAGGGAGTACGCAAACTTATGGGCTAGTCGCTCCGGACATCTCGAACCCGTTTATCGCCTCTATGGCTCATGCCCTGCAACACGAAGCCTTTGCTGATGGCAAAGTACTCCTGCTGGGCGACGCAGGCGATAGTAGCTGCCGTGAACGTGAACTCATTAATAATATGCTACACCGCCAGGTTGACGGGCTGATCTACACCAGTGTTGATCGCCATCCTTATATCAATTTGATTCAGGAGAGCGGTACCCCCTGCGTCATGCTCGATCGTGTGGATCCTGGGCTTAACGTCAGCGTTATCCAGGTTGATGAACAACTGGCGGCGATGCAGGTAACACAACATCTTATTGATCACGGATACCGCGACATCGGCATCATCTGCGGCCCGCGTGAAATGCTGAATACTCAGGATCGTATCCGGGGCTGGCAGCAGGCGCTGGAAGCCTCATCGTTAGTGGTCAATCCCTCATGGATTTTTTCGACCAACTATACCCGCGCCGGCGGTTACGAGGCGACAAAACGCATGCTTGAGCACCAACTGCCACGCGCCCTGTTCGCGACAAATGAACAACAGGCTCTCGGCTGTTTACGCGCTTTGGCAGAACATGGGCTGCGCGTTCCTGAAGATGTTGCGCTGGTCTGCTTTAACGCAACACAAGAATCGGCTTATAACGTCCCTTCTTTAACCGCCGTTCGACAACCTGTCGATAAGATGGCCCGTGCGGCAATTGACATGCTGAAAAATTGGGATGGAGAAGTTCGCCGTGTTGAATTTGAGTTTTATTTACGAACAGGAGAGTCGTGTGGCTGCCAAGGGCATGAAGTACAACCCGAGAAAAAGTGAAAATGAATCGATGCGTATCATTATTGACTGCGATCCGGGGAACGGCATTCCCGGCGCTAATATCGACGACGGTCTGGCGCTGGCGCTGGCCATTGCCGCACCGCAAATCGCGCTGGAAATGATCACCACTGTTGCCGGAAATACACCGGTAGACGTGGGATATGCGGTCGCTAGAGATCTCATTACACAATTGGATATTCCTGTTGCGGTCTACCGTGGTGCCTCGCGTGCGCTCTTGGAAGATCCGCAACCCTGGCGTGAAAAACTGGATCATGGTGTCGATCAGTTTGGTTTACGGCAACTCTGGTCGAATGTTCCTGCTCCAGCATTGTGCCAGCAGGTAGAACCCCATGCGCCTGAAGCAATAGGTGAACTCATCTGTCGTAATCCAGGCGAAATAACGTTGGTTGCTACCGGCCCCCTCACCAATGTAGCCATCGCCCTGCAGCTTTACCCGCAAATTGTTCACGCGGTCAAAAATATCGTCGTTATGGGTGGCGTGTTCAATGTTCCAGGCTACCTGAAAGATACAAATTTTGGTCTGGACCCTGAGGCGGCTCATGCGGTGCTCACCAGCGGTGCGCCAGTCACGCTGGTCCCGATGGATGTGACAACGCAAACCCAAATGCTTCACGTCGATTTGGATCGTCTAGCAAAAACAGAAAACGGGCTTAGCCGTTATTTGGCACAAACCATTCGACCATGGATTACATACTCTATGCAAACCCGCAATCTGCCTGGGTGTTGGATCCACGATGTGTTAACCATTGCCTGGTTACTGGATCCCTCTCTTGCAACAACGGCTGAAGATTATCTGGATGTCTCTCTGGAAGGCATTACACGCGGAATGACTTGTTGCTATGGACGTGACACATTACGCCTCAATATTGGGATCCCTGAACCAAAAGGTGCACAGGTCACAATTCTGCAGAGCATCGATAACCCGCGGCTTATTTCGCTGATAGAGCACTATATCCAGAACTACGGCGCGTAGCCTCATGGGGCAGAAAAGGAGACCTTCGTACACAGTTTGGGGTGAGTTTTTTCCGGAGGAAATATGAATACGTTATCCTTCTTATTATTCAGTGAAGAAGAATCTCTCTTTATTACACTGGGCAAAATTTGCGTCGCGTTTATCCTTGGTGGCATTATTGGCCTTGAAAGAGAATCGAAAGGGAAGCCTGTTGGATTTAAAACGTGCGTCATTATTTCAGTCGCCAGTTGTGTTCTGACAATTGTATCGATTCAGTCTGCAGAATATTACGCTGAAATCTCGATGAATATACGTAGCGATCCGATGCGACTGGCAGCACAGATTATCAGCGGTGTAGGTTTTCTCGGCGCAGGAGTTATCCTTCATCGCCATGACGATGCTATATCTGGACTAACAACTGCAGCTATCGTTTGGGCTTCGGCTGGGGTGGGAATTACATGTGGTGCTGGGTTTTATATGCATGCTTTGGTTACCACTGCTTTGTTCATGATTGCAATAAAACTCAGCTATTTTGTGCTCTTTTTGCAAGCTAAGAATCAATTTCCGGGTAAAGTAAAAGTTCATGTTACTCTTGACGAAAGATCAGGGCTACAAGCCCTGATAGAGTGTATTAATCAACAAAAAAATATTATTGAAGCGTTCACTATTCGCGATGTTAAAAAGGGAAGAATAGAAGTTAACCTTAAGGTCGTGATTAGAAAAAAAATGACATTACCAGAACTATACCATTCACTCTCTAAGCTTGAACATGTTTGCGCTATCGCGCTGGAACACTGAAAGCATCGATTAGAGGCTAAAACGGGTGATGCTGCCAACTTACTGATTTAGTGTATGATGGTGTTTTTGAGGTGCTCCAGTGGCTTCTGTTTCTATCA
>NZ_SZVK01000073.1:0-12760 GCF_005280595.1 Escherichia sp. MR
AGCAGTAGCAGTAGCAGTAGCAGTAGCAGGAACAACAACATCATCAGTAACAGACAAATGACAGGCATGAAAAGACAGAAGCACACAGCAGAACATCCGCGTAATGAAAGGGGCGGCGCGTAAGCGCGGCCCCTTTCAGCGCCACCGGCGTGCTGTCTTTTCCCGGCGCGGGCAGACGGGCATTTATCCTCCCGCCTGCCCGGCGTCTTCAGGCCCGCAGACAAATAATCATCTCGGGGCACGGGTATAAGCAAACATGCCGCGCGACAGCTCCCCGGGAATGCAGAAGACGCCAGCAACGTCTTCTGCTGGCGTGATTTGTTCAGACCTCTGTCGAACCGATCCATATACCATTCAGATAAGCATCAAATGCATCATTCCCCTCCTGCACTTCCTGCGGCTGAACAAGGTTCAGGCTTTCGTGTGTCCAGCCGGCTTCAGGTGCAGACACTTTCAGCAGAAGATGCCCATCAGAATCACAAATCTCCAGATCAGCAAACGTGTTCCCGGTCAGGATATCTGGTTCACCGGGTCGTTGATCGTAACCGGCTCATTTAAACCGTCTGGTCTGTTTCCTCCGGCTCTACAAAAATAATGTCCATCATTTTTAATGGACACTATCGTATGAAACACCGGACCTGGATCACTGAAGCTTTACGTCTTCACTTTGAAGAACATTTACCCCGGGTTGTGGCCGGGCGTCGCCTGGGTGTACCAAAATCAACAGTTTGTAGTATGTTCGTGCGCTTTCGGAGAGCTGGCCTTTCGTGGCCTTTGCCCGCAGGCATGTCGGAGCAGGAACTTGATGCCTGCCTTTACGGACAATTTTCCACGGTACCAGTCGTACGTCCTGAAAGCACCGTTATATCCGAAGCCCCCATGGTAAAAAAACGTCCCCGGCGGCCCAACTTCCCTTATGAGTTTAAAATCGCCTTAGTGGAGCAGTCACTGCAGCCCGGAGCCTGTGTGGCGCAGATCGCCCGGGAAAACGGAATCAACGATAACCTGCTCTTCAACTGGCGCCATCAATACCGGAAAGGTGGCCTGCTGCCTTCCGGAAAAAATATGCCGGCACTGCTTCCCGTGACGTTAACGCCGGAGCCGGATAATAAAATCCCGGCCCCCGCACAGGAACCAGAGCAGATAAATACACCGTCCGACAGTCTGTGTTGTGAGCTGGTTCTGCCGGCCGGAACTCTCAGGCTTAAAGGTAAACTGACGCCGGCGTTATTACAGACACTTATCCGCGAAATAAAAGGGAGCAGCCACTGATGATATCTCTCCCTGCAGGTTCGCGTATCTGGCTGGTTGCAGGTATCACCGATATGCGAAATGGCTTTAACGGCCTGGCATCAAAAGTTCAGAACGTCCTGAAGGATGACCCGTTCTCCGGACACCTGTTCATCTTCCGCGGACGCCGGGGTGACCAGATAAAAGTGTTGTGGGCTGACAGTGACGAACCACGGCAGCCTGGCGGCTGCAAATCGTGGTGTGGCAGAATATGAGCTTTCAGAGTAACCATCCAGAATGAGTTCCCATGTCACACAACCTGGAGCACCAGAAAGTCCACACCAGAATGGTGAAAGAGGTTCTGAAAGCCGTCGCCAGGGCCAATAATCACCCTTATCAGTCTGTATTTACAGACTTTATCGCCGGTCATCCCTCCTGTACGGTCTGTTTCTGGGAAACCTTCCACAAAATGTACCCGGATTCACCGTACGAATACGTCACGTTCTGCCATACCTGCCGTCGTTTTGATTTATACGAAACTGAAGCGGAGATGAAGGCGGATGACCCGAAGTGGTGGTGATTTTCAGCCCCGACCGCTGAAACGCCTGTTCACAGCCAACCAGTGCTGGACATCCTTCCTGGATGCGGGCGGCCTGCGCGATATCGAGGTTGAGGCTGTCACAAAAATGCTGGCCTGCGGCACGCGGATACTGGGTGTGAAGGAATACAACTGCGATAAACCTGAGTGCCCCCACGTCAGATACGTCACTAACTCATGTGGCAGCCGTGCCTGCCCGTCCTGCGGAAAAAAGGCCACAGACCTGTGGATAGCGACACAGCTGAATCGTCTTCCTGACTGCGACTGGGTGCACCTGGTCTTCACCCTGCCGGACACGCTGTGGCCGGTGTTCGAAAGCAACCGCTGGCTGCTGAATGACGTGTGCCGTCTGGCGGTGGAGAATCTGCTGTATGCAGCCCGGAAACGGGGTCTGGAACCCGGTATCTTCTGCGCCATCCATACGTATGGCCGTCGTCTCAACTGGCATCCGCATGTGCATGTGTCAGTGACCTGCGGAGGTCTGAATAAACACGGACACTGGAAAAAGCTGAGCTTCCTGAAAGACGCGATGCGTTCGCGGTGGATGTGGAATATGCGGCAGCTGCTTCTGAAAGCGTGGTCAGAAGGTCTGGCGATGCCGGAATCGTTGTCACATATCACGACGGAATCACAGTGGAGAAGCCTGGTGCTGAAAGCCGGCGGAAAATACTGGCATGTGTACATGTCGAAGAAGACAGCCGGAGGGCGGAATACGGCACGCTACCTGGGTCGTTATCTGAAGAAGCCACCAATAGCGGCTTCCCGGCTGGCGCATTACAACGGAGGAGCGAGTCTGAGCTTCCGTTACCTGGACCACAAAACGGGAGAAACGGCGACGGAAACGCTGACACAGCGGGAGCTGGTCGCGAGGCTGAAACAGCACATCCCGGAGAAGTTTTTTAAGATGGTGAGATACTTCGGGTTCCTTGCCAACCGGGTGTGTGGAGAGAAGCTGCCGCAGGTGTACCGTGCTCTGGGGATGGATAAGCCGGAACCAGTGGCGAAAGTGTGCTATGCACAAATGGTGAAACAGTTCCTGAGTCGTGACCCGTTCGAATGCGTGCTGTGTGGCGGCCGGATGGTATACCGCCGGGCCATTGCGGGGCTGAATGTATCAGGGCTGAAGAAAAACGCGCGGGATATCAGTCTGCTGAGGTATATGCCGGCCTGACACAGGCTAAGTGTGCCCGGGAATCGGTGCAGGTATAAAAAACAGCCTGTTACGGTATAAAAATCGACCATGCAGAGAGAGAAACCACCGGAGTGGAGGGAAAAGCAGAAAGGCTCACGTGGCATAAGGCGTGGACAGCGGTATCGTCTGGTTTTTCAATTTCCTATACGTGGACTGTGCCTCTTCACCAAACGCCTGGAGCGGGGCCGCTTCGTCTGGCCAGTCACCCGTGACGGCAAGGTGCACCTTACTCCGGCTCAGTTATCCATGCTTCTTGAAGGTATCAACTGGAAGCACCCGAAACGAACGGAACGCGCTGGAATCCGCATATAACCCGTTGTAAAGTGAGGATATGGACACCTCACTTGCTCATGAGAACGCCCGCCTGCGGGCACTGTTGCAGACGCAACAGGACACCATCCGCCAGATGGCTGAATACAACCGCCTGCTCTCACAGCGGGTGGCGGCTTATGCTTCCGAAATCAACCGGCTGAAGGCGCTGGTTGCGAAACTGCAACGTATGCAGTTCGGTAAAAGCTCAGAAAAACTTCGTGCAAAAACCGAACGGCAGATACAGGAAGCACAGGAGCGAATCAGCGCACTTCAGGAAGAAATGGCGGAAACGCTGGGTGAGCAATATGACCCGGTACTGCCATCCGCCCTGCGCCAGTCTTCAGCCCGTAAACCGTTACCGGCCTCACTTCCCCGTGAAACCCGGGTTATCCGGCCGGAAGAGGAATGCTGTCCTGCCTGTGGTGGTGAACTCAGTTCTCTGGGATGTGATGTGTCAGAGCAACTGGAGCTTATCAGCAGCGCCTTTAAGGTTATCGAAACACAACGTCCGAAACAGGCCTGTTGCCGGTGCGACCATATCGTGCAGGCACCAGTACCTTCAAAACCCATTGCACGCAGTTATGCCGGAGCGGGGCTTCTGGCCCATGTTGTCACCGGGAAATATGCAGACCATCTGCCGTTATACCGCCAGTCAGAAATATACCGTCGTCAGGGAGTGGAGCTGAGCCGTGCCACACTGGGGCGCTGGACAGGTGCTGTTGCTGAACTGCTGGAGCCGCTGTATGACGTCCTGCGCCAGTATGTGCTGATGCCCGGTAAAGTCCATGCTGATGATATCCCCGTCCCGGTCCAGGAGCCGGGCAGCGGTAAAACCCGGACAGCCCGGCTGTGGGTCTACGTCCGTGATGACCGTAACGCCGGTTCACAGATGCCCCCGGCGGTCTGGTTCGCGTACAGTCCGGACCGGAAAGGTATCCATCCACAAAATCACCTGGCCGGTTACAGCGGTGTGCTTCAGGCCGATGCTTACGGTGGTTACCGGGCGTTATACGAATCCGGCAGAATAACGGAAGCCGCGTGTATGGCTCATGCCCGGAGAAAAATCCACGATGTGCATGCAAGAGCGCCCACCGACATCACCACGGAAGCCCTGCAGCGTATCGGTGAACTGTATGCCATCGAGGCAGAGGTCCGGGGCTGTTCAGCAGAACAGCGTCTGGCGGCAAGAAAAGCCAGAGCCGCGCCACTGATGCAGTCACTGTATGACTGGATACAGCAACAGATGAAAACACTGTCGCGTCACTCAGATACGGCAAAAGCGTTCGCATACCTGCTGAAACAGTGGGATGCACTGAACGTGTACTGCAGTAATGGCTGGGTGGAAATCGACAACAACATCGCAGAGAACGCCTTACGGGGAGTGGCCGTAGGCCGGAAAAACTGGATGTTCGCGGGTTCCGACAGCGGTGGTGAACATGCGGCGGTGTTGTACTCGCTGATCGGCACATGCCGTCTGAACAATGTGGAGCCAGAAAAGTGGCTGCGTTACGTCATTGAACATATCCAGGACTGGCCGGCAAACCGGGTACGCGATCTGTTGCCCTGGAAAGTTGATCTGAGCTCTCAGTAAATATCAATACGGTTCTGACGAGTCGCTTACCGTTGATCTGTAACATATGTGATATATCCCATCCATTCTCTCCACATTAAATATTTCAGCACTATCCGGGACGACGGTGCGGCCCGATTTTCAGTATTCCAGAGCAAGTTCAGCCATCAGAGCATCTTTCGCTTCCCGTGCCAGCCTGGTTTCTTCCATCGTCAGAAAAAGCCCCTTTCGTGCAGCAGCACCAATGAATACCGGACGATCCTTCAGAGGAAGCCGGGAAAGATGATTCATCGCCATATCAAACAAATTCGCTTCATAAATTTCATAGTGCAGACCACATCCCCAATGAGCCTGCTTTTCCAGCCTGCTGATCACCACATCAGCCCGGATAACATCAAAGGGATTGCGGGAATGAATATTACGAATAAAGCCATCGGTACGTGCTGCTGACATATTTCTGCCCATCTTTAATACACCTCTGTTTTTTGCCCCCATCATCTTTTGAGTTTCGGGAGCCGCGGTTTTGACGTTTTGCGGGGACCTGCCTTTTATTCCCTCCGGTATTCACCATCACCTTTTTGAGAACCTTCGCCGCAAGGGGCATCACTGCCACGACCTGACGCACCTGTCCTGGGCAGAACGCAAAATTTTTTACCGGGTTTTAGGTAAAAAATTTTGTGGGCTGTTCATTTACCCTGGACAGTCAGTGCGGCAGGTTGTGGCTGTCTATGCCCCCGGCGACAGGGGATTAAACAGGTGAATGGCACCGGACAGAACAACGGGCAGGGACCCGCCGCAACGACGTGAAGCGCGGTTTGCGAAACGGCGTTGCGCCTTACATCCCGGCGGCCTTTTGCCGGGATGCCAGGAGCGCAGGCCACGGCGCGACAGAGGCGGCGCGACCGGAACGGTCGCTGCAAGCCCGGGGTTTCGCGTCAGGGATGGAAGCCCGCCAGGGGGACGCCCGGAAAAGACACAGCCAGGAGAACAACAAAACAGACAATAATCAGGGCAGCAGTAATCAGAGTCAGAACAGGAGGAAAAAGAGAATAATCAAAGGGAAGGGATGTGATTTCTGACAGGTCATAAACAGAGAAGGCGGGGGAAAAGAACGGGCGCCGCAGGCGCGCGTTCTTCCCCGTTCCCGGAGGGAAACGGCCTTCCTGGCAGTCTGGTTGTTCATGCCCGCACAATGCCAGCAAGGAGAAAGGGGCCACCGGCGAACCAGCAGCCCCTTTATAAAGGCGCTTCAGTGCAGTCAGACCAGCATCAGCCCTGAAAAGGCGGGCCTGCGCCCGCCTCCAGGTTGCTACTTACCGCCGGATTCGTAAGCCATTGTTGCCGTAACTTCCCTGTATCCGTCCTTCAGCCGGACTTCGCACAGGCGATTCCGGGTCAGGAGTGTGAATATCAACAACGTGCAGCACACGATTAATACGCACCAGATAAGGGCGTTTCCCGGTAGTTTCATGGTTTACTCCTCCTGTGTAAGTTCACAGAGATATTGCAATTGCCTCCGGATAAGTAAGGGGAGATTGCACTATGCAAATGCAGCATCTGATGGTTGGCTATCCTAAGTACTACCAAACGGCCGATTATGCGTTGAGGCTTTCAGTGATGGCTGATATAGCAACAATGAGAATGAAGGCTCTGCACTTCTGGGATAAACACGGTATTTCTGCAGCTTCTGAAGCCTTTGGCGTGTCCTGCCGCACGCTTTACTGGTGGCGTCAGTTACTGAACAAGGAAGGACCTGAGGGGCTAATCCCGCACAGTAAGGCACCTCTGGTGCGACGAAAAAAACACTGGCATCCCGATGTGCTGAAAGAGATTCGACGCCTCAGGACAGAGCTGCCGAACCTCGGTAAAGAGCAGATTTTTGTTCGCCTGAAGCCCTGGTGCGAACAGCGCTATCTGGCCTGTCCGAGTGTTTCCACCATCGGCAGAATGATCGCTGCCGCACATGATAAAATGCGGATGATACCTGTGCGTCTGGGATCGCGGGGGAAGGCACTGCTTGTCAAAAAGCGGTCTGCCAAACCCCGCAGGCCAAAGCACTACCGCCCGGTAAAGACAGGTGAGCTCATTGGGATGGACGCCATTGAGCTCAGAATGGGCGAACTGCGTCGCTATGTCATCACCATGATCGACGAATGCAGCAATTACGCGCTGGCGCTGGCTGTGCCGTCACTCAACAGTGATATCGTCAATCACTTCTTCAGCCGCGCAGCCCGGTTGTTCCCGGTCGGTATCAGCCAGATAATCACAGATAACGGAAAAGAGTTCCTGGGAAACTTCGACAAAACGCTGCAGGAAGCCGCTATCAAACACCTCTGGACCTATCCCTACACGCCAAAAATGAACGCTATCTGTGAACGTTTTAACCGGACGTTAAGAGAGCAGTTTATTGAATTTAATGAGATTTTACTCTTTGAAGATCTGGCGCTATTTAACCAGAAGCTGGCGGAATATCTGGTGCTGTATAACAGCAAAAGACCCCACAAGGCGCTCGCACTAATGACGCCCGTGGAATATATTTTAAAAGAGAATAAAAATTGCAATATGTGGTGGACCCATACACCTCCTTGCAATTTGCACGGTAAGAGGCCATACTGGTGTTGGTTAGACATACAGTGGGCCTCGTGGGTTAATGAAAATTAACTACGGGGCTTTCTGCTTTCTGCCACACAACACGGTAACAAACCACCTTCACGTCATGAGGCAAAAAGCCTCAAGCGCCGGGCACATCATAGCCCATATGTCTGCACCCTGTCAGCATCTGCACCGTTCTCCGTCACGCCCCGGATTTCCAGCCGACGCAGAGCACTGAACAGATAATCGCATTCAGCCTGTTTGTTTGCCCTGAACGGTTTCGCGACCGTAACCACCCACTGATGATTTCCGGGCCAGCCATGTACTTTCCTGACCCGCCCGTTAATCGCATACAGCAACCCCCAGCCCGCCGGTAAATCGGCCACGGTAATCACCCCCGGCTCGCAGAGATAAAAACGCCAGTCTCCCATGCCCTTTTCCGGCTCTGACCGGAACACCTTTTTCCGGTCAGCCAGGAAATCAGACCGTGAGCATTTCACCTCAATGAGACATGACGCTCCGTTACGGAAGCCCAGGGCATCAGGATGTTCACCGCAGGGCGTCCATGCGTGAAAACGGTCACCGAACACCACCTTAAAGCCGTTGTTGCGGAGAAAACGGCAGGCCAGTTCACACAGTTCCCTGTGTGTTTTCGGATGTCTGGCGTTCTGCATCACGCCACCTCCCGGAGTTTGTTCGGCACCATCCACCGCTCCATCTCACGGACAACATGACCGGCCTCCCTTGCCGCCATACTGGCTTCCGCGATGACCTGCCAGAACGGCATATCCTGCCACTGCCAGCGTTCCATCCCGGCCAGTGACGGAAAACGCTCACCCCACTGCCAGAACAGCGTTTCCAGGTCATGCTCCGCCACCCGGTCACTCCAGCGGGCATGCCAGCTTCCGACTGTTTCCGGTGAATGGAATGCCAGTTCGATTTCAGCCTGAGCAACCAGCGCCTGGTACGCACGGGCTTTCTGCTCTGCCTCCCGTGCCTGCTGACGGCTGTACTTCTGCATGACCAGCGCGGATTTATGGCGACTGCGTTCCCTGACACGGAACCGCACCGACGGGAACAACCGCTCTGCCGCATCACCGGGAAGGGGAAGGAGGCAGACCTCGCCCTGTGTTTCAATCAACACATCGACGGCATACAGCCACTGAAGACGGTTACCGCGCAGTTCTTCTGCGGTCAGGGATGGCATGAAAAATCGCAGGTCAGACAGCGAAATCCTGCGGCTTCCGTTCAGACAGCGGAAAAACGCCCCCGCATACGGATATTCCGCCAGCGTGTTTCCCTGATGGCGGCGTTTTTCCGTCTCCACCACCGCCCGCCATGCGGCCTGTTGCTCTGTGCTGAGGGGAACCAGTGCCTGTGAACATGCGCTCATGCCTGACCTCCTTCCGCCATCAGGATATGGATGATGTCACTGACGCTGTATCCCTGTTCATCCAGTGACGCCGCCAGTGCCAGTGAATGGCTGACGGCTTCCGGTACAAACCGCCGCTGCACCTGAACCACCGCAAACGGCTCACCACCGGCATTGACCAGAACCAGCACCCAGACCTGAGAGACGTCACCTGGTGAACATAACGCCAGGTGAAAACGTTCGTGGGCAGGCGTGAAACGGACCTGGACGGGGAAAAAGCCGCCAAACTCGCTGCCGTACTCGCCGTTCATCGTCCAGTTATCCGGGGCATCCAGCTCCCGCATCACGGCGTGAGTCAGCTCACGGCGTTCATCACTTCCGGCAGCCCGGATATCTTCATATTCCTGTGCGTTCATGGTCTGTAATACATTCAGGGTCAGTTCAGTTTTCATCACGGTATCTCCCTTGCTGCCGCCCCGTCTCCGGCGGGGCGGTGTGGTTGTTCATCAGGCGGCATCAGCCAGGTTATCGGTGCGTTCAGTGGTATCCGTCTGTGGACGTGGTGCACACATCCAGCCAGGCACCCAGCGGTTGTCTTTCATATGGTGCTCTGCATGTTCAGCCGCATCGCCTTTCTTCATCTTCTCCGCGTCCCGGGCGGCACCGGACAGTCCGGCATCATTCAGGGCTGCGATAATCTGCGGCTTTTTCAGGTGTCCGAAGAAGTTCGCTTTTGTCGGCTGCCACCAGTCGCGCATGTGGAATCCGATAGCGGTTTCCAGCGGGTCAAGCGGACTGCGTGACGTGTGACCACACTCACGGGTCTGAACGCCGTGGATGCTGCATGCGGTGCAGAAACTGAGCAGGGATAACAGTACCTCCTGGCTGAGTGACAGGAACGTCGCCATGTCCCGTGACCATCCCTCCGGCAGCAGGGCTGCAAGACGGGCTTTTTCGGCCATCAGCGCCAGGAATGCAGCACCTTCCTTCCCCGATGGCGCATCGCTGGTCAGCGCATAATGTTTACATTCCAGGCTGATTTGTGCTGGTTTACTGTACGCTCCGCTGCCAAACACATTCAGACAGAGCGTCCATGCCAGCAGTGCCAGGGATTTGTCCGGTTGCTGCATCAGTGCTGCCTGGACTGCCAGCGTGCGCTCTGAGGACATTTTCGTCAGCAACGGCAGGCTGACTTCCTCCACGGAGGCCTTTTCCTGCACCTGTTCCGTGCGGTCAGCGTCGTCAGCCACGTCATCTTCACTGCGCAACTGCACACCACGCTGGACACACACATTGCCGTAACGCCAGGACACCACCACACCGCTTCCGGCACGCATCTCCGGCGTCCACGCTCTGACCTTCGCCATACAGCGCATCAGCTTCATTTCTGCTTCCAGCAGGTCGGATTCCTCACACTGATTTTCCGGCGCGTCGTAACGCGTCATCAGTTCGTTCAGGCGTTCTTCTTCCGCCTCCGTCAGCACCGCTTCCGGCTCCGGCAGACAGCGGTATGTTCCGGCATCCTCACGGCACTCACCAACAGGCTCCATGCGCCCGGCGCACCATTCCCAGCCTTCGGCTTCCCGAAGGTGTTCAGCGACAGCCTGGAGTTTTTCCAGCAGAGCGGCATCGAGCGCCACACGGTCCACATAGCCACCCTCGTCGTCGCTGAACAAATCGGTGCGCAGTTCGTCAGGTGAGAAGGCATCAGCCCCCACAAAGCGGAATTTAGTGTTCCCCGCCACCGCCACTTCACTTTCGGTCACCAGACGACGAATGGTCTGTACTTCCGGTTTTCCGCCCCATCCCGACTGACAGGCAGCTTCAAACACCTGCACCTGACGCGCGGTGTCGTTCTCCAGCGCCAGCGCCTGACAGTGCTCTGTGGTGATGCGGTCTTCTGCCAGCGCATCGAGGATGACAGGCGCAAGGTCTGCCAGTTTCAGCATTCGCTGAACGTGGCGGGGTGAATAGCCCAGCAAATCACCGATTTGTGCAGGCGTTTTGCCTTCCTGCGCCATTGCACGGAATCCGGCAATCTGTTCGGCAGGGTGCATATCCCGACGATGACCGTTTTCAGTCATTGATGCGGCAGTCGCCAGTTCCTGCGGAATAACCTTCACGCGGACAGGCCAGTCAGCCGGAAGGATGTTGCGCTCTGCCAGCATGTTGAGTGCTGCCAGTCGGCGACCGCCTGCGGCGACACCGTAACGCTCACCCGACAGGGCATGAACAACCAGATTCTGCAGCAGGCCGACACCTTTAATGGAGTCCGCCAGTTCGCTGACGGACTCCGCAGAATACGGCACCGTGCGCACATTCAGCGGTGACTTAATCAGCGAGGCCAGCGGCACGCTCACTTCCTCCGTCTGCGCCAGCAGGGCAGACAGTGCAGTTTCCTGCGTTTTTGCAGCTTTACGACTGGATTTACGCTCCGTTTTTGCCTTAGACTCTGTAACTGACATATATTTCTCCTTTAGCTGGGATGGTTGTATGTCTGCCGGACGCGTTCCCGTCCGGCACCTCTCTTACTTAAGAATGCCGAAATCCCGGATGACATGGTTCATCCAGTACCCGGCACCGTCCTCAAAATTCCAGGTACGCCAGACCATTGCACCGTTATTACGGACAACCAGGCGAAACTGTTCTCCGTGGTCATCCTCGATAAAGACGTTCCGGTACTGTTCAGCAACAGCTTCGGCATGTTTGCGGGTAAAAGGACCATCAGGCAGCCCCTGAAGTATTCTGAAATATTCGCTCATCCTCATCTCTCCGGTGATGCCCCGCGTAGGGCGGGGCGGTTATCACATTCAGGCCAGTCAGAACGGGATATCGTCTGAAAACCCGTAATCCTCCCCCTCCGGCGGTTGCGGCTGAGGCTCCGGCTGCGCGGCTTTACGTCCACGACCTTTCGTTTTCGCGCCTCCTTTTTTCGGTTCCGGCTGTGATTCCGGCTGAGGCTGACCGCTGAACTGTTGCGCCTCTTCCGGCTGAGTCTGAGTACCTGCGGCACGTCCCAGCATCTGCATGGTGCCCGTGGTCTTAACAAGAATTTCGGTGACGTAACGGGTGATACCGTTATCCTCCCAGCTACGGGTGCGAAGCTGACCTTCGATGTAGACCTGCGCACCCTTACGCAGATACTCACCAGCCACTTCCGCGAACTTGCCGAACAGCACCACGCGGTGCCATTCCGTCAGTTCCTTAATTTCTCCCGTCTGTTTGTCGCGCCAGCTTTCTGACGTGGCCACCTGCAGGTTTGCCACTGCGCCCCCGTTGGGGATGTAACGGACTTCCGGGTCTTTACCCAGACGACCAACGAGTACAACCTTGTTAATTCCACGAACTGCCATGATGTGCCTCCTTCTGTTGATGTTTTCAGCCCCCATCACCCGTTGAGTTTCGGGAGCCGCGGTTTTGACGTTTTGCGGGGACCTGCCGTTTGTTCCCTCCGGTATTAACCATCACCCGTTTGAGAACCTTCGCCGCAAGGGGCATCACTGCCACGGCCGGAAACGACTGTCCGGGGGCAGACCGCAAAAGTTTTTGCCGGCTTTTGGGCAAAAACTTTTGTGGGATGTGCATTTCACCCCTGGACTGGCGGAGACGGTTGTGGCTGTCTTTGCCCCCGGCGACAGGGGCTTAAACAGGTGTATGGCACCGGACACAACAACGGGCAGGGACCCGCCGCAACGACGAAGAGCGCGTGCGCGAAACGGCGTTGCCCCTCACATCCCGGCGGCCTTTTGCCGGGATGCCAGGAGCGCAGGTCACGGCGCGACAGAGGCGGCGCGACCGGAACGGTCGCTGCAAGCCGGGGGTTTTCACGCATCGGACCGTAGCGACAGCCCGAAACCGCGCCAGCGGGTTCGGCGGAGACTGGCGGGTGCGCCA